>CAYXFV010000014.1:0-45011 GCA_964464365.1 uncultured Nitrosomonas sp.
TCCAATGAGTATGCCATCCTCACATTATAATCAGAATTATCTGGTTGTGCTATAGCTTCACTCTGGTACGGCTGGTGTCAATAGTCAGAAATGCGCCATCAGCCAAATTCGTGGACATTTGCTGCAATGCAGCAATTACTTGTTTGCCGATAGCGTCAGGGTTGACATCATCAGCTCGGAGCTGTACCACGCTGGGTTTCTCGCCATGCGTGGCGGCCAGGATAGCGCTGAAATCGAGATCGTGAGTTAGAAAATATAGTCATTTGCTCTGGCGTAAGCCGTAATTTCGTTGTCCGATGCATTGTGTGCGCCAAGTGCTGACCAGTGTGCTGCATCAAGACCTGCGTTAAGTAGCACATCAACAGCGTGGTGACAAATTCATGTCAATGAGCAGCTTCATTGCGAAGCTAATATGACTTCACGTTCCTCAGCACGCCATGCGGCGTACCGTAGTGCCTGCATTATGTCTTCACGTTCAAGATAGGGATAATCATCAAGAATTTCATCCACGCTGCGTCCCGTACCAATTTGTCCTACGATCATACCGACAGTAACACGCATGCTCCGGATACATGCCTTGCCGCCCATGACGCCGGGTTGCTGGGTGATACGATCAAGTTGTTCCATGTTTTTGTCCTTTTCAATAGCAGACTGGTTAACTGCTGTTAGTAGACACCAGTTTCACTCATGTTCATTAAATTAATTAAATTGCGTCATTTCAAGTCCGAGAAAGCCCGATTAGCCGACCGCTTCACGTAATTGGTCATTCCCGGTTGTCCGGAATTCCCTTGAACCCGCCTGAAATACGGTAATACACACGTCTGAGCGGAATGGTATCGCGCGTGATGATGTGGTTTTCGATTTGACCGGGGTCGATGAGCATATTTCTGAAATTATCGCCTTCGCGGATATGATCGAGGTGGAGGGGTTTCATGGCGATCTGGATAATCGGTCGTGTTGTCGGCGGCTGTGCCGGAAACCAGTAATCGTACATTGCGCCGGTATCGCCGAACAGATTGCGTGAGCGGATATCCAGATTACGGTGTGCATGGCTGTAAAAATACAGTGAGCTGGCGATTGACCATTTACTCATTCCGACAATGATGGGTTCCTGTCCCGTCTGTTGACGGACTGTATCGGCAATTTGCGCGACTACTGCCGTAGTTTCGCGCCAGAAGTAATGTTGTGTGAATAACTGATAAGGGATACCGGGTATACCCAGAACAAGATAATGCAATGTAAACGCATAAACCAATAGACAGGCGATCAAAGTGGGCCGCCACAATTTTTGCAACCATTGTGCGAACCTGCCGGGTGTATCGGTATTGATCATCCAGGCTATTGCGGGCAGCACGGCAAACCAGACCGGGCCATTCCAGTGAAATTTGGGATGATCGAACACGCTGAAAAAGAAAAAGACCAGCAGCGGGATACCGGTAAATAGCGTTATAAATAAGTGTTTCCGGTGCTGCGAGGGTTCATCCTGTTGCCGGTTGCCGGGGAGAAATAGCCATACTGCGGCCAGAAAACCGGCAGGTGTTAGCAGAATGGCGCAGTAAATCAGTAGAAAATGCACCGAGAATTGACTGTCACCTGCAGTATGCCGGGTTGTCTGAAACCGGAATGAAGCCCATTCATGCTGAAAATTCCAGATCAGTACCGGTGAAAACAGCGCCAGTGCCAGTAAAACGGCCAGATAGGGGTGAGGGCGCCGTAACCAGCGGCGCGCGGTTGGATCGGCCAGAACAAAAAACAGTGCCGCCAGACCCAGTAATGCCAGCGTATATTTAGCCAGTAATCCTATGCCGAAAGCGATGCCTGCGCCAATCCAGGCGGATTGTTTTCCGGCGACCAGCGCGCGTTCCAGGAAATACAGCGTGGCGATCCACGTGGCAACCAGCGGCGCATCCGGTGTCATCAGAAAACCGGTTCCAAAACCGAACGGCAAAACGGCATATAGCATTATTGTCCGCAGCGCGACCGATTTGTCGTATAAATTCTGCGCCAGAGCATACAGAAATGCCATGCCAACCAGGTGACATAAAAATGCGCCGATACGCACACCCGCTTCGTTATCGCCCAGAGCCGCTGTTCCCAGCCAGATGAGCCATGCGACCAGTGGCGGGTGATCGTAATAACTCAGGTCGAGATGCTGTGCGTATTGCCAGTAATAGGCTTCATCAGGGATGAGCTGCGCAACACCCAGATAAACCAGGCGCAGCAAGACACAAAACAGAATGAGTCCGATTGCGGCTACGCGCCAGCGCAAATCAGGCGACGATACGTTTTTTTCATCAGGGAAAACATAAAAAGCAGCGCCTAAGTAATTGATGATGGCCGCAGCAAGTATTGCAGGAATAATGGCGAATTCAGGCGGCATGCCCCAAACATCAACAGATAAGGCAAGCACACCGCCGCGCAGCAGCAGTGCAAGCGCTCCGACAGTGAGAAAACGGCTAAACTGATGCCATTGCAATGGCCCTGTATTGTGTTGAACAAAAGCCCATTTGGTATTCAGCGTGTAGTTAAAAATGACGGCAACCAGGAAACTGAAGAAATGCGCCAGCGCAAGCCCGGCGTCATGGCTGAGCATCCATTGAAAAGTCAGCGCATCCACGACAACGCCGAGGAGTCCCACCATAGCGAAGCGACCGGCGGTATTGATCGAGATTGCCCCGCCGGCGAGTGCCATGAGCCGCTGCAGATAGGTGAGCTGGTGCGCAAATGACAGTTTTGAAGTGCCGTGCAGGCGATCACGGAAATGAATCGGAATTTCCTTGATGCGCAGATTACTGTTGTCGTTGGCCATCAGTATCTCGAGCAGGACTTTATAGCCTTCCGCCTGATCAGAGACTTTAGCGGCCAGTGGCCGCCGGAATGCAAAGAAGCCCGAGGTTGCGTCGCTGACATCGCATACCGGGCAGGCCAGCATGCCACCCACGCGGGATAAAAGACGCCGGTGCAGCGGCCAGTTATGGGTGTCGCCGCCTGTAACATAGCGACTGCCGATGACAATATCGTATTGATTATTCAGGATAGGGGAAACCAGGGCATGCAGTTGATCAGGTGGGTGACTTAAGTCTGCATCCATGACGACGATGACATCGTTTTGCGCCGCTGCGGCGCCTGCTAAAACCGAGGCTGTCAGATCCGGCTTTGCGGTTCTTTCGATCAGGCGGATGCGTGATTCTTTTTGCCAGGCGCGGATTTTTTCCGGTGTACCATCGCTGGAGCCATCATCGACGAAAATGATTTCATAGGATTCCGGCGGAATATTGAGTGCGAAAAGCTGTGTTAACAGCAAATCGATATTTTCAGACTCGTTCAGCGTGGGTACTACAATTGAGAATTGCGTCATGCCGTACCAGCCGGCACTGTTTTAATTGTTGTTGTTTTTTGCATCATTTAGTTGCTCTGGTTCTGCCGCTTTTGGTATTTCGCGACAGCGCGATTATGATCCTGTAGGTTAGTCGAGAATTTTGATTCGCCATTACCTTTGGCGACAAAATACAGCGCATCAGTGACAGCCGGATTTACCGCAGCGCGAATGGAAGCGAGGCCGGGCATGGCGATGGGCGTGGGTGGCAGACCGGAGCGGGTATAGGTATTATAATCATGATCGGTTTGCAAATCTTTCCTGCGCAGATTGCCGTCAAACTGATCGCCCATGCCGTAGATCACGGTGGGGTCGGTCTGCAAGCGCATGCCGATGCGCAAACGATTGACAAAGACGCCCGCAATTTCGGCGCGGTCGCTTTCCAGTCCGGTTTCTTTTTCAACGATCGATGCCAGAATCAGCGCCTCATAAGGAGATTTCAGCGGCAGTGGGTCAATCCTTTCATCCCAGGCTGCCTGCAAGTGATTCTGCATGCTTTGATAGGCGCGGCGCAGGACTTCGATATCGCTGCTGTTTTTCAGAAAAAAATAGGTATCCGGGAAAAACAGACCTTCCGCGGATGATTCGCCTGTTCCTATCATTTGCATGATTTCTGTTTCACTCAAGCCATCTGTTGTATTCCGTATATCCGGATGACGGTAGAGTACCTCGCGGAATTGCGCGAAAGTCCAGCCTTCGATAAAACGGATTTCGTTTTGCCGGATATCGCCTTTAATCAGGTATTCCAACAATTCAATCTGAGACAGGTTTTCAGTGAGCAGATAATCGCCCGCCTTGATGGTCGAATCGCTGCCAAGATACCGCGATAGCAGGATGAAAGACCAGGTATCCGAAAGGATATCGGCATCCACCAGTTGCTGAGCAATCTGTTTTAAACTGCTGCCGGGCTTGATTGAGAATTCATAAGGCGCGTGCGGCAATACGACTTCACGGTGATAATGATGATAAAGCCATCCTGCGAGCAGGATGGCGATTAGAGTGAAGCCAAGAAAAACTAAAGAAAGGCGTTTTAGCGTCAGCATGCGCCGTCGTGGGGTTAGCTTACATTTTACGGAATGCTAATGTTCCATTGGTACCGCCGAATCCAAAGGAATTCGACAATGCAATATCGATTCGCATATCGCGTGCCGTATTGGCGACGTAATCCAGATCGCATTGCGGATCCTGATCGTCAAGATTAATGGTTGGCGGCGCAATCTGGTGATATACCGCCAGTACGGAAAAAATCGCTTCAATACCGCCTGCGGCACCGAGTAGATGCCCTGTCATGGATTTTGTCGAGCTTACGGCAAGTTTTCCGGCATGATCTCCGAAACAGCGTTTTAAAGCAATGGTTTCGGCAATATCACCCAGTGGTGTTGAAGTACCATGCGCATTGATGTAGTCCACCTCGGAAGGCGTGGCGCCGGCATTCTTGATCGCGCTCAACATGCACCGCGCAGCACCTTCACCATCTTCGCTGGGTGCGGTCATGTGATAGGCATCCGCACTCATGCCGAAACCGGCAAGCTCGGCGTAAATTGTCGCGCCCCTGCGTTTGGCATGTTCAAATTCTTCCAGCACCAGCACGCCGGCGCCTTCACCCAGTACAAAACCATCCCGTGCGGTGTCCCACGGCCGACTGGCGGCTTCCGGCACAGCATTGCTGGACGACAGCGCTTTAGCGGCAGAAAAGCCGCCAATGGCCAGTGGTGTAACACAGGATTCCGCGCCACCACAGATCATGACATCGACATCACCGTATTCAATCATGCGTGCGGCATTGCCTATGCTGTGCGTGGCGGTTGTACAGGCAGTTACCATCGCCAGATTTGGCCCTTTATAGCCGTATTTGATAGAGATATTGCCTGCTATCATATTGATGATGGTACTGGGTATGAAGAACGGTGAAATTTTCCGGGGGCCGCCTTTATGATAAGCCGCATCGGTATCTTCAATCATCGGTAAACCACCGATCCCTGAGCCGATATGGACGCCGATACGTTCGGCTTCCAGGCCAGAGATATCTTCGAGCCCGGCATCTTTAATGGATTGTATCGCGGCAGCCATGCCGAAGTGGATAAAACGATCCATACGGCGCGCTTCTTTGGTGGGAAGATATTCATTCACATCAAAGTCATCGACTTCTCCCGCAATCTGAGATGAAAAAGCTGATGCATCAAAGCGGGTAATGTGCGTAATACCGGATTTCCCGGATACGATATTATTCCATGCTTTTTTTACTGTGCTGCCAACGGGTGAAATAATACCTAACCCGGTGACAACGACCCTGCGTTTGGACAAATTAACTCCGATAAACTAAGTATTTGTAGAAAGGCTAATTGTTGGTGTTGTTGGTAACGTAGTCGATCGCTTCTTGAACGGTATTGATCTTTTCGGCCTGTTCGTCCGGAATTTCGCATTCAAATTCTTCTTCCAGCGCCATGACCAGCTCAACGGTATCCAGTGAGTCTGCCCCCAGATCATTAACAAACGAGGATTCGTTTTTAACTTCGGATTCATTCACGCCAAGTTGTTCAGCTACGATTTTTTTAATGCGCTGTTCTATATTTTCCATCTAAACGCTTCCTTCTAAGGTTAGAAAAATGTTCACTATATTAGCAAATTTTAAATTTCTACAAAACAAGAATCTACGCTAGAAAATTACCCGCGGTAGAAACGCGCTGCAATAGATTCCATGAAATAAGCAATGCATTGTATTGTGTCTACATTGTGGATCAATCCATATACATCCCACCGTTGACATGTAATGTCGTTCCGGTGATATATCCGGCAGCAGCGGATGCAAGAAACGCAACCGCTGATGCAACTTCTTCCGCACGCCCCAGTCTGCCGACTGGCACATGCTGAATCAGGTTTTGCTGCAATTCTTCACTTAAACCGCGCGTCATATCCGTATCAATGAAACCAGGCGCAATACAATTGACCGTGATATTACGACTGCCGACTTCGCGTGCGAGTGATTTGCTGAAGCCGAAAATACCGGCTTTGGCTGCGGCATAGTTCGTCTGACCGACGTTGCCTATAGCACCGACGACAGAGGAGATGTTAATGATGCGACCGTAACGCGCTTTCATCATCGCGCGGAGAACTGCGCGGCATAAACGGAAAGCAGATTTGAGATTGGTATCGATAATGTCATCCCATTCTTCATCTTTCATGCGCACGAGCAGGTTGTCACGTGTAATCCCGGCATTGTTCACCAGTATTTCAACCTCGCCAAACTGGTCGCGAATGGTATTGATGGCATTGTTGATTTGATCGGCGTCATTGACATTGAGTATGATGCCCTTGCCCCGGATATTCGCCTTATTTAAATATTGGTCGATGTTTTCCGCGCCCTGCTCTGTCGTCGCAGTGCCAACGACTATTGCGCCATGTTGTCCGAGTTTTAGAGCAATTGCCTGTCCTATTCCGCGGCTTGCACCGGTTACCAGTGCTATTTTATTCTCCAAAATTTAAATCTCCATTAACTGAGTGTAACTGCTTTTGCTATCACACCGGTATCGGCTGTTCAACGTAGAACTGAAACCGCTTCTTTGATTGCTTCGCCATTGGACAGCGGTGAGTGCTGAAGGCTGCGATCAATGCGTTTATCAAGCCCCGTTAAAATATTGCCCGGCCCACATTCCGCGATATGCGTAACGCCATCAGCCGCGAACCGCCGGATTGTGTCGACCCAGTGTACAGGGCTGTACAATTGTTGCGCCAGGAGATCTCTGATTGAATCGGTGTCATGATGTGATTTTACATCAACGTTATGGACTACAGGTATAACAGGAGATTGCAGTGATGTCGCAGCGAGCCGCTGACGCATTTTTTCCGCCGCCGGTTTCATTAACCGGCAGTGGGACGGGATACTCATCGGCAGCATGACAGCACGTTTGGCGCCTTTTGCTTTGGTCAGTTCAATACTTTTCAGCACAGCATTTGTGTGCCCGGCAATCACAACCTGACCGGGTGAATTGAAATTGGCCGGCTCGACAGATTCCTGCGCAGATTCCTGTGCGTCTGATGCGGTGACTTCCTGACAGATTGCGGCAATTATTTCATCCTCCAGTCCGAGGATGGCCGCCATCGCACCGGTGCCTTCCGGAACGGCATCCTGCATGATCTGAGCGCGATAACGTACCAGCGATAAAGCATCTTTGAAGCTGAGCGCACCTGACACAACCAGCGCGGTATACTCGCCCAGGCTGTGACCGGCCAGAATCGATGGCGTATCGCCATCAAGACTTTTCCAGGCACGATAGACCGCAACGCCGGCCATCAGCATCAATGGTTGGGTATTAACCGTCAGATTCAGATCTTCAGCCGGGCCATGACTCATCATCGTCCAGAAATCCTGTGCGAGGATATCCGAAGCTTCCGCAAATGTTTCGCGCACGACGGGAAAATCATCGTAACCCGCCATCATGCCGGCCGATTGAGAACCTTGTCCGGGAAAAACAAAAGCTAATTTCATATCTATCACCAGCGAAGTAGCACTGCGCCCCAGGTAAATCCGCCCCCTACGCCTTCCAGCAGGACCAATTGATCTTTCTGAATGCGTCCGTCTCTGACCGCGATATCCAGCGCCAGCGGAATGGACGCGGCGGAAGTATTACCGTGTTTATCCACCGTGATGACTACTTTGTCAATGGGGATGCCCAATTTGTGTGCGGTGGAACGGATAATGCGTATATTGGCCTGATGTGGAATCAGCCAGTCAATGTCAGAAGTTTGTAACTGATTTTCCGTAACGGCTTCATGAACCACGTCTTCGAGTACTTTAACTGCAAATTTGAAGACCGCGCCGCCGTCCATACTGATATAGGGATTGCCGCGTACCGCGCCGCCGCTGATGCTGCCCGGCACCGATAACATATCGCGATAATTGCCGTTGGCATGCAGATGGCTCGACAGAATACCGGGCTCCTTGCTTTGAGAAAGCACCACCGCGCCGGCGCCATCACCGAACAGCACGCAGGTGCTGCGGTCATTCCAATCCAATATTCTGGAATAAATTTCGCTGCCAACAATCAGTGCATTGCGACATTTTCCGGAACTCACGAACATATCCGCCGTGGCGAGTGCATAAACAAAGCCGCTACAGACCGCCTGAACATCAAAAGCCGGACAGTTTTTCACGCCCAGTTTATCCTGCAGGATGCAGGCCGTACTCGGAAAAACCATATCAGGTGTCGTTGTGGCGACAATGATCAGATCAATATCTTCGCTGGTTACGCCAGCCGCTGCCATTGCGTTCTGGCTCGCCAGCAGGGCCAGATCGCTGGCCGATTGATCTTCGCGCGCAATATGACGCTGCGTAATACCTGTGCGCGTTCGTATCCACTCATCACTCGTTTCCACCATCTTTTCCATATCCTGGTTGGTGAGCACTTTTTCCGGCAGGTAGCTGCCTGTACCGATGATTCGTGAATACATGATTTAACTGTTTTGCGTTGTTGTTAAAGATTGCTTGGAGAGTTCGGATACGCGTTCGGTAATGTGGCGCAACATTCCGCCACGTACTTCATCGGCTGCGCGTTTGATTGCCGATGTGAAGGCAAAAATATCCGCTGAACCGTGGCTTTTGATGACAATGCCTCTCAATCCCAGAAAACTTGCACCATTATACCTGCGGTGATCCACCCGGCGTTTAAATGCATTAATGACGGGTAATGCGACAATACCGGCGATTTTGGTCAATATATTACGTTTGAATTCTTCACGTAGATAGGTCGCCAGCATCTGCGCCAATCCTTCGGATGTTTTTAATGTTACGTTGCCGACAAAACCGTCGCAAACAATGACATCGGTTGTGCCTTTGTAGATATCGTCGCCTTCAACGTTGCCATAAAAATTAAGACCGCTTTTTTTAAGCAACTCGGCGGCCTGTCTGACAACTTCGTTTCCCTTCATATCTTCCTCGCCGATGTTAAGCAGGCCGACGCTGGGGGACGCTTTGTTTTCAATCGAAGAAACGAGTGAAGCGCCCATGACGCCAAATTGCAGCAGGTGCTCAGCGGTACAGTTAACATTGGCACCGAGATCAAGCACATAGGTATGCCCCCTGATCGTGGGCAGAATAACTGCCAGCGCCGGGCGGTCGATGCCGGGAATGGTTTTCAGAACAAAGCGGGACGTCGCGAGTAATGCGCCGGTATTTCCAGCGCTGATACAGGCTTGCGCTTCTCCTGTTTTAACAAGATTGATGGCGACACGCATGGAGGAATCTTTTTTGTTCCGTAACGCGAGTGCGGGGGATTCATCCATGCCGATTACTTCGCTGGCCGGATGTATTCTGATTCTGGGATTGAGTTTGAAACCGGCGGCTTTCAATTCAGCTTCAATGGCTTCCGGAATACCCACCAGAATAATATTCGCTTCCGGATCCTGATTGAGATAATCAATTGCAGAAGGCACTGTCACATGTGGTCCGTGGTCGCCTCCCATGCAGTCTATCGCGACAGTGATGTCCAATTTCAATGCCTTTCTGGCAATATATCTTGTTAGCAGCTACAGATCACAGATTGACAGCAGTGTTTAATCGTTGTCAGATTTTGTATTTAAGACTTTCTTGCCACGATAATAGCCATTTGGGCTGATATGATGGCGCAAATGAACTTCCCCGGTGCTGGGTTCAATCGCTAACGGCGGATTTTTTAACCCATCGTGCGAACGGTGCATACCTCTTTTTGAAGGTGATTTTTTGTTTTGTTGGACGGCCATGCTTATATTGCTCCTTAAATCAATGCTGTGTCTTTTTTAGCGCTTTTAAAACCGCGAACGGATTTTTTGAGTCTGGAAGTTCTGTCAGATCGCCGTGTTCCGGTCGATGTGCTTCACATTTACCTTCACTGTGACGTGCGGATATCGATAAACTTAATATGATTTCTTCTTCTATTAAGTCCAATACATCCAGTTCAGCAGTGGCCAATAAGGCATCTACCGAATCATCCTCATCCGCCAGAATCAATTCGTCTTCTGTTTTGACCAGTAATAAAAAAGTATCGATATCAACGTTATGCAACAAACTGCCGAGGCAACGCTGACAGCACAACTGTATTTCGCCCTCCACCTTTATACGCAGGTGCGGCTTGTTATCCTGGTCGAGAATGCCGCTGATTTGATACAGTATTTCACCCTGATTTGCATAAAGGAAATCCTGCAAGCGCTCAAGTTCAGCGAGCGGTATTCTACCATGATGCGTTTCAGCCTTGCGTACAAAATCAAGAGGATCTATTACAAATCTTACAGACATAAGGCGCGCATGTTATATTTTTTATCTTTCAGTGTCAAAAAATGCAATAAAAAGAAAATTGAACATACAAAAAATTACCCCAAGAATCATACTGGCTTCTACTTCGGTATACCGCCGCGAATTATTGCAGCGATTGCAGATACCCTTTGAAACAGCCGATCCTCAAGCTGATGAAACACCTTGGCCGGGTGAAACGCCGCAGCAACTGGCGTTGCGCCTGGCCGAAGCCAAGGCGCGCGCCGTTTCCGGGAAATATGCCGATGATGCGTTGATCATCGGTTCGGATCAGGTTGCTGTGCTGGACGGCGTGCAGTTAGGCAAACCGATGATACACAGCAACGCGATCCGGCAGTTACAACAGGTACGGGGAAGAGAAGTGTGCTTCTATACGGCGATATGTTTATTGAATAACAACACAGATCAGGCGCAGACCCAATTAGTTCCCTGTCACGTGCAGTTCCGTTATTTCAGTGATCAGCAAATCGAAAACTATCTGCGTAAAGAGCAGCCGTATCACTGTGCGGCCAGCGCAAAATCAGAAGGTCTGGGGATTGCTTTGATCGAGTATATACGCGGCGACGATCCCAATGCATTGATAGGTCTGCCGCTGATTGCACTGGTCGAGATGCTGGGCAATGCGGGCGTGAATATTCTGTAACCCGGAGCGATCGGAGGATTACGGGTTGCAAAAACGACTGTACTGTGAAAAGATGCGGTGCGCTCGATACGAGCGAGTAAAATAATTTCCTGTAAGGATAGAATGTTATAATCGCCTGATGAGAAAATTCTCCGCCTCTTCTGTGATATTGATTCTGGTTGCCGTCATGCTGACGAACGGAATAGGCATCTCATTCAATCCGGAAGTTTTCACGCATGAGCTGGATCATGTACGCCAGCCGCTTTCTTCCAATCCCGAAATGCATCTGGACGCGCATCGCAATAGTGTCGTTATGGATAATGCCGAACTCGATGCCGCAACCCATTTATGTCTTCATGCAGCCGGTCAATATCAGCCTTTTTGTTTTTTGCTCATCGCGCTGATGCCGCCGCTGGAAGGTAAAGAAATACTAACCTCGCGAATATCCCTGTTTCTGCCAGATTCAGTTCTGGAATCACCTTATCGCCCTCCTGCGTATTCCTGCATAGCTTAAGGACTGTCAACGGTTGACACGTTGGATGTGCAAGCATCCGTGTGTCTTTCTGAATCGTTTGTCATTGGCCGGATTCGCATATGCCTTGCGATCGCGAATCCTGCAAGGATTCTCACATGAATTCATATGGATTACTGCCTGTACTGTTATTAGAAGTTTATCTGCCAGTCTATCTACCCAAAGCGATGGCATGTCTGCTGCTTGCATCAGGCATTGTTGCGGATTCGAGCGCCGGGTATGGAATAGAGCCTGTTGCTGGAAGTGCCGATGTGACTGCCGAAGCGTTTCCTGCCGAGGAAACAGAATTGACGTTGCAAATCGCTGTGACACTGGCAATGCAACGTAATCCCGGACTGGCTGCATTCGAAAAAGAAATCCGTGCTTTGCACGGATTGACGGTGCAGGCGGGATTGCTACCCAATCCCATCATACAATACATCAATCAGGACATCGGTTCCCGGCCAGGCAGTTCGGGTGAGCCAGCCGATTCCATACGCATCAGTCAATTATTTGAAACCGGCGGCAAGCGTTCCGCCCGTACTCGGGCGGCTTTATTGGGACGGGAAAGCGCCGAGCAGGATTATGCGGTCAGACGGCTGGATTTGATGGCCCAGGTTGCTAATGTATTCCTGGAGGTATTGGCGGGCCAGGAGCGTTTGAAGCTTGCATTGGCTGGTCAGGCGCTGGCGCAGCAAGTGGTTGATGCGGCGAGCAAGCGTGTCAGAGCAGGTAAAGCGCCGCCGATTGAGGAGACGCGTGCGCAAGTTGCACTGGCCACTGCGGATATCGAGGTGGAACAGGCGCGGCGCGATCTGCTTTCATCCCGCAGACAACTTGCCCTGTTGTGGGGAAATCCAACGCCGGTTTTTACCCACGTTCTCGGTGAACTGGAAACATTTGTTGTCATCCCTGAATTGGATGCGATTGAAGCGCGCTTGCAGCAGAATCCGCTGGCCTTGCGCAGCCTGAAAAATCTCGAGCAGCGGCAGGCATTGCTCACGCTGGAAAAGGCGCGGCGGATTCCGGATATTACCGTCAATGCCGGGATTACGCGCTATCGAGAAGTCATTGCCAAAGACATCACGATTAATGACACCACGGCAATGGTCGGTATATCAGTGCCGCTGCCATTGTTTGACCGGAATCAGGGTAATCTGATGGCGGCACAGCAGCGCATCAATCGGGCCGTGGACGAGCAAGCCGCGACAGATCTGCAACTGAAAGCACTGCTGACGCAGGCGTATGAATCACTGATTGCGGCAGATGCGCAAATCGGCAAACTGCGCGATGAAATCCTTCCCGGTGCGCGAGAAACATTCCGAATGGCCAGTCGTGGCTATGAATTGGGCCGATTCGGCTTTCTGGAGTTGCTGGATGCGCAGCGTACATTATTTCAGAATCAGATGCTTTATCTGCAGGCGCTGACCAATTACCAGCGTTTGATCAATGAAATCGAGCGTTTGACCGCAGAACCTATGGCGCAGATCAATGACGGGTCATGAAAAAATTTACGCAGCGGCGTATAGCCAGTATCGATTGGATGAAGAAAGAGTTAAGGAGCAGGAATTAAGGAGCCTATGGTGAGCGAAACCAATCTTAAACCGATTTTTATCGTGATCAGTGTCGGAATTATTCTAGGAACGATTATCCTTAACATGGACAAATCGGCGGTGTCGGATGATGCGTACCATTACGAGTCTTCAAGCGCATCGGGTGTATTTGCCGACTCGGATCACGCAGAAGAAACCGGCCCCAGAGGCGGCAAAATCTTTGCCACGAATGATTTCAGCGTGGAAGTGAGCATTTACGAACAAGGTGTCGAATCGCAGTTTCGTCTGTATCTTTATGAAAAAAATAAACTTCTTCCGCCGGATGAAGCCAAGGTGACGCTAACGCTGTCGCGGCTCGGCAGATCGGCGCAATTGTTTACATTCAGACCTGTCGGGGAATACTTACTGGGCGATCAGGCGGTAAAAGAGCCGCATTCTTTTGATGTTTCAATCGCTGCGGAATGGCGGGGCAAAGCGTTTCACTGGGGATACAGTCAGGTGGAAGCACGTATTGAGATGCATGAAGATACGCTGGTCAGTACTGGCATCGACATTCAAACGGCAGGCCCAGGCATGATAAAGCCCAAACTTCAGCTGCCCGGCATTGTGGCGTTTAATCATCACAATATTGTACGTGTTGTACCACGGGCGCCGGGTATCGTTCTCGAAGTTCCGCGTCATCTGGGTGAACAGATCAATGAAGGCACTGTGCTGGCGGTTGTTGAAAGCCAGTTACTGGCGGAGTTGCGCAGTCAGTATCTGGCTGCGCGGAAGCGTCTGGCATTGGCGAATGTCAATTTTCAACGGGAAAAACAGCTCTGGGAGGAAAAGATAATCGCCAAGCAGGAATATCTGACAACACAGCAACTGCTCAGCGAAGCAGAAATTGCGTTGGAACTCGCTGCGGCAAGACTGCGCGCCATTGGTGAAGCGCCTGAGACAACTGTGTCGCTGAAGAATCTGACACGCTATGAAATCCGCTCGCCTATTTCAGGATTAATTACAACCAAAACCATCGCGCGCGGACAGGTTGTCAGAGAGGATGATGAAATCTTTACCGTTGTCGATACTTCCACCATGTATGCGGATCTGACGGTTTACCCCAAGGATTTGGCCATTATCAGACTCGGACAGCAGGCCAGAATCAGGTCAACAGAGGCGAATATTGAGGGTTCAGGCGAAATAACGTATATCAGCGCCATGCTAAACCCGCAAACACGCACAGCGATGGCGCGCATTACGCTGGAGAATCCGGATGGGCAATGGCGCGATGGCCTGTTTGTTCATGGCGCTGTCGCCATCAAGGAAATAGAAGTACCGGTTGCCGTCAGAATAGAAGCTTTGCAGACGCTCCTTGACTGGACTGTTGTTTTTGCCCGCTACGGCGATTACTTTGAGGCGCGTCCGCTTGAATTGGGGCGTAGCGATGGTGAAATGGTCGAAGTGCTGGATGGATTGCATGCGGGGGAGCGCTATGCTGTACATAACAGTTTTGCGATCAAAGCCGAATTGGGCAAGTCGAGTGCTGAGCATGATCACTGATATCGCTGATTCATGACCGTTAAATGCCATTGCGCGGAATGTAAGAAAAATACAACCTAGAAATACAATCCATAAGATAACGGGGTAAAACGGTGTTTGAGCGTATTCTAAAGATCTCCATAGATCATCGCGGTCTGGTTATGGTGGCTGTATTTGCGATGGCTTTGCTGGGTATTTACAGTTACCAGAAAGTACCGATTGATGCCGTTCCGGATATTACCAATGTTCAGGTGCAGATCAATACCGAAGCGTCAGGCTATTCGCCGCTTGAGGCGGAGCAACGGCTGACGTTTCCGATCGAGACGATCATGATGGGGTTGCCGCATCTCGACTATACCCGTTCGCTTTCACGCTATGGCCTGTCGCAGGTTACCGTTGTTTTTAAAGACGGTACGGATATTTATTTTGCCCGCCAGTTGGTCAGTCAACGTATACAGGAAGTCAGAAACCGTTTGCCGGTGGGGATCGAGCCGCGCATGGGGCCGATTTCCACCGGACTGGGTGAAATTTTCATGTGGACGGTTGACATCGAGGAAGGCGTCAGAAAACCGGACGGCACAGCTTATACAACGATCGATCTGCGCGAAATTCAGGACTGGATTATTCGTCCGCAATTGTTGACCGTTCGCGGTGTTACCGAAGTGAATTCAGTCGGCGGCTATGTCAAACAGTTTCATGTGACTCCTTATCCTGAAAAACTGATTTCGATGGGATTGACCCTGCAGGATGTGGTCACTGCGCTGTCACTCAATAATCAGAATATCGGCGCGGGTTATATTGAAAGAAGCGGTGAGCAGTATCTCGTCAGGGTTCCGGGGCAGGTTGCAAACCAGATTGAAATCGGCGAGATTATTCTCGGCAGCCGACAAGGTATTCCGATACGTATCAAAGATGTGGCCGAAGTGATTATCGGCAAGGAATTGCGCAATGGCGCCGCGACGCAAAACGGCGGGGAAGTCGTATTGGGAACGGCGCATATGTTGATCGGTGAGAACAGTCAGATTGTTTCAAAGGCTGCGGCTGCAAAGCTGGATGAAATTAATCGCAATCTGCCGGAAGGTATCGTGGCGACACCGGTTTACAATCGCACGACGCTGGTCGACAAAACCATACAAACGGTTGCGTCCAACCTGACCGAAGGTGCAATTCTGGTCATTGCCGTGCTGTTTTTGTTTCTGGGCAATTTTCGCGCTGCGTTGATTGCCGCGCTGGTGATTCCGCTATCCATGCTGTTTACCCTGATTGGTATGGTCAGCAATAATGTCAGCGCTAATTTGATGAGTCTTGGTGCGCTGGATTTCGGCATCATCGTAGATGGCGCTATTGTCATTGTCGAAAATTGTATTCGCCATTTGGCACTGGAGCAGGCGCGGCTTGGCCGGCGTTTGACGTTGCCCGAGCGTTTATCCGTTGTTTTTCTGGCCAGCAGGGAGACACGAAAAGCGCTTTTGTACGGCCAGCTCATTATCATCGTCGTCTACATCCCGATTTTTGGGCTTTCAGGTGTCGAAGGCAAAATGTTTCATCCGATGGTGTTTACCGTGGTGACTGCGCTTCTGGGGGCGATTATTCTTTCCATTACCTTTGTGCCTGCGGCGGTGGCGCTGTTTCTGACCGGGGATATTCAGGATAAGGAAAACAAAGTGGTTGAGTATTCCAAGTGGATTTATCTGCCTATGCTGACCTGGGTGCTGCGCAACAGCGCATTAACCGTAACGCTGGCGGTGACTGTCATGGTGCTTTCCGGATTGCTGGCTACCCGGCTGGGCAGCGAGTTTGTGCCGAGCCTGAACGAAGGCGATATCGCCCTGCACGCGATCCGCATTCCCGGCACCAGTCTGACGATGGCCATCGAGATGCAAAATGAGCTTGAGGAAAAAATCAAAACTTTTGCGGAAGTTGAACGTGTTTTTTCCAAAATTGGAACAGCGGAAATCGCGACTGATCCCATGCCGCCGAGTGTCGCGGATGTATTTATCATTCTGAAAGACCAGCGTGAATGGGAAGGGCCTTATAAAACCAAAGCCGAATTGATTGCCGCAATGGCGCGCGTGGTCGGCGATGTGCCGGGCAATAATTATGAATTCACGCAACCGATACAGATGCGTTTTAATGAATTGATATCGGGGGTTCGTGCCGATGTCGCGATTAAGGTTTTTGGCGACAACATGGATGTGTTGCGTGATGTCGGCGACAAAATTCTGTCGGTGATCGAAAAAATACCCGGTGCTGCGGATGCTAAAATCGAACAGCTGACGGGTTTACCGATGCTGTCCATTCAAATGGATCGGGTCAAAATGGCACGCTACGGGTTGAATGTTTCGGATGTGCAGAATGTGATCGCCATTGCAGTCGGGGGATTGTCCACCGGTCTGATTTACGAAGGCGACCGCCGTTTCAATCTAGTTGTGCGTCTGCCGGAGCACTTGCGCGGCAATATCGACGCACTTAAACGTTTACCCATCCTGTTACCGAATACAGTATTAAATGTACAACCCAACACGCCCGCACCCTCTGCCGCTTATCTGACATTAGGCGATGTCGTCTATTTCGATGTCATCGAAGGCCCAAATCAGGTCAGCCGCGAAAACGGTAAACGCAGAGTCGTCGTCAGCGCTAATGTGCGCGGCAGTGATCTGGGTTCGTTCGTGCGTGAAGCGCAGTCACGTATCGCCAGTGAAGTGCATATTCCACCCGGCTACTGGATTACCTGGGGTGGGCAGTATGAGCAACTGGTTTCCGCGGCGGAGCGTTTGACCATTATCGTACCGGTTGCGCTGGGGTTGATCTTTATGCTGCTGTATTTGTTGTTTGGAAACCTGCGTGATGGCTTACTGGTTTTTATGGGGGTGCCGTTTGCACTTTCCGGCGGTATTCTGGCGCTCTGGCTGCGTGATATTCCATTTTCAATTTCTGCGGCAGTGGGGTTTATTGCATTGTCAGGAATTGCTGTAATGAATGGTTTAATCCTGATAACATTCATAAAGAATTTGTACGAAGAGGGGTATACGCTGGATGATGCCGTTAAAACAGGTGCGTTATCCCGGTTGCGGCCTGTCCTGATGACAGGCTTGACAGATGCCATCGGTTTTGTACCCATGGCGCTGGCTGTCAGTATCGGTGCCGAAGTTCAGCGCCCATTGGCGACTGTTGTGATTGGCGGTGTTCTGACTTCAATGGTGTTGACCATGCTGGTTCTTCCGGTGCTGTATCAGATGACCTATCGGGCGAAAGCCGGTAAAAAACCATTAAAAGAATAGATTTGCATGAGTGTCGGGTTTTCTTACACTCTAATGCCTGCTTCTCTAGAGGCTATTGAAACGCTATTTTAACTGGCTGTATTTTATGAATTATAAAAAACTCTTAAAATGGAACGAAATTTGCTTTATTAAAAAGAAAGGGTATCGATTTTATATTGATACATTTTTCGTTCAGTTGTTGTTTGTCAGAAGTATCAAATGTTGAACATGCATCATTTATAATAATCGAATAATTAAGTTGCATTTGATCCTTCAATTGAAAAATGATGAAAAATCTTAGTGAAATCTTTTAGCGGAAGAGATGAAATAATATGGATAAAAGTGAATCATTTAAAAAAAACCATCCGTCAGAGCCTGCACAGGAAGTGTGTAAGGATGGCAATTTGAACAAGCAGAAACGCAGGATGCTGTTAAAAGGTACCGCAGCGCTGCCTGTCGTTATGACGTTGTACAGCGGCGCGGCTCTGGCGCGTTCCAGCAATATCACAGGAGAAGCTGCTTCCGTGACTGAAGCCGTGTTTGTCGATACGATGAATGGTCCTCAGTTGCTCTGCGTGTTTCCAAAGGAACAACTGGATAACGGTGCGTATGACTTGGGAGATTCACCGAGCTATGCCTTGATACAAGAGCCTAAGATAACATTGACGGATACTGAGCAGAATATTCTGGCGAGTAAAGCAGAGCAATTGGAAAACTGTCATTTACTGGGTGGTATCATGATCTCGGGGGCGGCGTTTACGTCTATTGCGGACAAGACAAGCGCTTTTGATAACCTTGGGACTCTTTGATATCTATAATCCTGAAACGAGAGATTAGTATTTTTTACAATCCTCTCAAATACATTGTGTTGAATTGCACATTGCGTTATGCGCTGGCTGTCGAGTAGTTTTTGTGCGCTTTTAGTTGCGGATTGGGATGGTGAGTACACGGTATTTCAGCCCGATTCGGGAAAGACGCATTTTCTCAATCGCATGGGCATGAAAATGCTTTTATTTCTGGATCAGCATCCCGCATCGTCTTCGGAAGTTTGCAGTTATCTGAGCAGGGAATTTGAACAGGAAATGAATCAAAACTTTCAGGACAATATTGAGAAAATACTCTATCATTTTGATGCATTGGGTTTAATCAAAAAGGAAAATTAACGAATCAAGGCATGACGGTCAATCAGGTTGTTCCATTTCAGGAATTCCTCATGCTGCTGCAGAATGAAGGTCTCAAGGTAGCGATGGGGCCTTTCAATGTGCGTATTCAGACGCAACACAAACCGCTCGCCGAGCAGCTTTATACGCTTTACAGACACTACCGGCTGGTGCCGGATGAGATCGCCGAGTTTCATGTGCGCATCGTTACCGAGCGGTCGATCAGGCACCCGCTGAAACTAAAGGTTCGTTTTCTTATCGATGGGCAGTCTCCGTTTGAGAGTTTTCCGGAGGAGCAGGCGCTGGCTGTACTGGAATGGGGAATCAACCTTGCGATTGCTGTTCGCGTTAACCATTTTTTGTTGCTGCATTCGGCGGTAGTCGAAAAGAACAATAATGTCATGTTGTTTCCGGCTTGGCCGGGCAGCGGTAAGACAACGCTGTGTACTGCCTTGATACATCACGGGTTCCGTTTGTTTTCCGATGAATTCGGTTTGATGGATTTCCAGCAGGGTGTATTTTATCCCCTGCCGCGCCTGATGCCGTTAAAGAATGAGTCGATAGCAGTAATCCGTAATCATCTGCCGGAAGCCGTTATTGGCCATCCCATACCCAATACGCACAAAGGCACTGTCGCGCATGTTTGTCCGCCCGAAGAAAGCCTGCAGCGTTCAAACAATACAGCCAAAGCGCGATGGATTGTTTTCCCGAAATGGATTGCAGCAGCGGCGACACAACTGGAACCCATTGACGATGCCGAAGCATTCATGTTGCTGGCCAGTAACGCATTCAATTATGAAGTTCTCGGGGCAAGTGGGTTTCGGGCTGTTACGCAGCTGATTTCCAGCTGCGATTGTTATACGCTGGTCTATTCCGATTTAAATGAAGTAACAACCGCATTGCATCGTTTGGCTGATGAAACCTGATTACCATCATCATCAGATTTTGCTTGAGGCATTCATCAATCCGGGATGCCTTGCGCATTACTCGGATTCAGAGTGGGAGCTGTTAATCAGGCTGGCGCGGCGTGTAAAACTGCTGGGACGCCTGGCGCTGCTGCTGAAAAATCATGGCCTTTGGGAAAGCGTGCCGCGCCGAATCACAAACCAGCTGGCGTCCGCGTTAGTGCAGGCGGAAAAACTGAAGCAGTCGACCCAATGGGAATTGAACCGGATCATGTGGGCGCTGGAAGACTGCGATACCGTCATCATCGTACTTAAGGGGGGCGCTTATGTCCTGGCAGGCTTGCCCTATTCGGAAGGACGATTATCCGTCGATCTGGATTTGATGGTGCCCGCAAGCGATCTGGGAGAAATCGAATCCCTGCTCAAAATTAAAGGGTGGCGGCATCGTCCCATTTCGGTTTATGACGAGCATTACTATCGCGTCTGGAGTCATGAAATTCCGCCGCTTGTTCATGTTGAGCGAGAAACCGAGGTGGATATTCACCATACCCTTGCGCCACTCACCAGCCGGCTAAAGATCAATACCGACCTGCTTTTTGCCGAAGCGCTGGCAACTCCGCACGCTAAAGTGAAATTACTCTGCCCGGTCGATATGACCATGCATTGCGCGGTTAACCTTTTCCAGAATAATGAATTGGCCGACGATTTGCGCGACCTGCTGGATCTGCACGACATGATGGTTTTCTTCAGTCAGCAGGATGCCGACTTCTGGGAACACCTCATTGATCGCGCCAATCAGTTGAAACTGGGGCGTATTCTGTATTACGGTCTTTATTTCAGCCAACTGATTTTCAAAACGCCTGTGCCGCAGGGTGTTGTGAACCGGCTGCACGCAAAACCTGACGGTATAAAACACAGCATAATGCGCCGACTGGTTCCACTGGCTTTGTTTCCGCAACATCCTGACAAACCGGTGAAGCGGGCCGCGTTGGCGCGATGGATACTCTATTTGCGCAGTCACCTGATACGCATGCCGCTGTATATCTTATTACCGCACCTGATGTATAAAACGGTGCGCGTATTCATAGCGAAAGTTAAAGATTTGCGGCGTTAATGCGTATTGTCGTAAGAGCCTGTTCAAGATCTTGAACAGGCTCTTACGCATGGGCAACAATAAAATTGCTGTGTTTCTGTGCAAATTTTATGGCCAGAAAGCGTACACCGATAGAAAGCTGTTTTTCAGGGTGTTTCTCTTTTGTGGGTTGTATATGCGCCACTTCTGCAACCGCATGGAAATGCAGTGCTTCTATTTTAATAACATCCAGCGC
The DNA here is from genome assembly GCA_964464365.1 of uncultured Nitrosomonas sp. Taxonomy (GTDB): domain Bacteria; phylum Pseudomonadota; class Gammaproteobacteria; order Burkholderiales; family Nitrosomonadaceae; genus Nitrosomonas. The sequence continues at coordinate 21,519 of CAYXFV010000014.1, forward strand.
GGCGAGCGGTATATGGGTTAAAAAGCGCATGCCTTTGGGTGATAAATCCTGCAATAAGCCACGGCGTGGCGTATCCGGCCAATACAGATAAAACTCAAGCGATCCCGTGGCGCCGGTGCGTTCATAAGCGCGGTGTTTTTGGGTCGGCTGTTCATCATGCGCATCAGGGAGTGGGCTATGGCATTCCAGGCATTGATCGCTTGGATAAGGCGGTAACTGGTGCGCAAATGGCGTATAGCAAAAGACACAATGATGCAGCGCCGTTGTTGCGCGTGACTGGATGGGCGGATGCGCTGTAGTGTAAGCATGGACGGCGACCACGGCATAACGGTTTGCGGGCTGCAATTGTCTGGGTTTCGGATAGGCGTTCCCGGCAAGAGATGCATCGTAACGCGTGCGTATCGCCGGATTTGCAAGGATGGCAAAAGCTTCATCCAGCAAAGCTAAATTCTGAAAAGGATAGTGGGTTAATGCCGCGTGGCTTGCAATAACAATCGACATCGGGGCGTCGGGTTGAATTTGCAGTATACGGTAATAGTTGCGCCGGTTTTTGGAAACAGTTTCGCCGTTCTTTCTGGACGCGCTTTGAACAGATCCCGAAGCAAAAGGCCCCAGGCTTAATTTTTTGATCGGATACAGCTGACGTAATTGATAATCATAAGCGCTGCGTTTGAGCGGGTCCTGTAAAACGGCCCACGCGGTGTTCAATGAACTGGCCTGGGTATCGGCAAAATCCTGGTCGTCGCACAGCCGCAGTTTTTGCAATAAAGCATGGTGGCAGGCGTAGATGACGGTCAGAGGTGCATCTGGCTGAACATTGAGCAATCGGTAATAGTTGCGCCGTTCTTTGATCATATTGCGTATCCGTAGGTGTATTTCTATTTTTATGTTTTTATAATTTCTTCGATCAGTCCCGGTCGGTTCAGGTTTATAAAGTGCCGATAATGTAGAAGATCGATGGAAGAATAAAATTGACAATGCTAACCATAAAATATAACTGAATCAATAGTTTTCTTCACCCGCATCGCGTTCAGGATTGCCTGGTTTCAGTTTGGCGGATGGATCGTAACCCGATAGTCGAATGCAATGCATCACTGTGGATTAAAATCAGATATCAGCCTTGATCCGGTGCGCTGATGGCGTAAATAGATCCCATAGAGATCACAGAAAAATCACAGAATCCGGACTTGTCATACCAAGGAAAAAACCGGGCATATAATCTGTTTATGGTTTATTTTGCTTTGCCGAATTTAAAATCCCTAATATCATTAGGGACTTAATTTGCATGATGCGCGTATAAACAATGCCCTGAAGCGTTATAATACCTGTCAAACCTAAATAATGAATTGACAATATCATAAATATGTTTAGACAAAAGATTCTGAGAACACCATTGCTTTATGGCGATGATGTCAATGCGAAACGCGAGGAGATTCGCGCTTATTTTCATAATACGCTGGATTGTTACGAACAGCTTTTCAAAACACTGCGCAATGATGACGCCTATTACAAAAAATCGATCGCGCTGCGCCATCCGCTGATTTTCTACTATGGCCATACAGCGACTTTCTTTGTCAACAAACTGATACTGGCCGGTCTGGTTACCGAGCGCATCAATCCCAGGTTTGAATCCATGTTTGCGGTCGGCGTAGACGAAATGAGCTGGGACGATCTGGATCATACGCATTATGACTGGCCTGCTGTTGCGGAAGTCACCGAATACCGCAGAAAAATGCGTGCTCTGGTGGATAAACTGATCAGTGATTTGCCGCTGGTTCTGCCGATTAGCTGGGAGAGCCCTTTCTGGCCGATTCTGATGGGTATCGAACATGAACAGATTCATTTGGAGACTTCATCCATGCTGATCCGCCAGCATGCCATCGACTATGTTCAGCCGCATCAGGACTGGCGTCCCTGTGAAAAAACCGGCGTCGCGCCGGAAAATGAACTGGTCAGCGTACCCGTCGGCGCCGTGACGATCGGCAAAAACAAGACCACGCATCAGCATTACGGCTGGGACAACGAATACGGGTTGCATTGCGCGGATGTCGCGGCGTTTCAGGCCAGCAAGTATCTGGTCAGCAATCAGGAATACCTGGCCTTTGTCCATGACCAGGGTTATCAGACCGATGCGTACTGGGCGGAAGAAGGGCTTTCGTGGCGCAATTTCAGCAAAGCGGAATACCCGGTTTTCTGGATCAGGAAAGGTGGTGACTGGTTCATGCGCACGATGACGGATGAGATCCCCATGCCTTGGAATTGGCCGGTTGACGTTAATTATCATGAAGCCAAGGCGTTCTGTAACTGGAAGGCAAAAACCACCGGTCAGCCCGTCAGACTGCCTACGGAAGACGAATGGTATCGCTTATACGATTTGACAGGATTGTCTGAAGTGCCGCATGACAAACCGGCGGTTGGTAATCTGCATCTGGATCATTACGTCTCGAGCTGTCCGGTGGATGAATTTGCGCAAGGTGATTTTTACGATATCGTTGGCAATGTCTGGCAGTGGACGGAAACACCGACTTATCCTTTTGAAGGTTTTGACGTGCATCCGTTGTACGATGATTTCACCACGCCGACTTTTGACAACCAGCACAATCTGATCAAAGGCGGCGCATGGGTTTCCTGCGGCAACGAAACCCTGCGCAGTGCGCGGTATGCCTTCCGCAGGCATTTTTTTCAGCATGCGGGGTTCCGTTACGTCGTTTCCGCGGCACTAGCTACGCTGCAAACTTCAAATTACGAAACCGACAAACTGCTCTCCGAATACGCGGAATTTCATTATGGCGACACCTATTTTGACGTTCCCAATTTCCCTAAAGCACTGGCGGAAATCGCGATCAAGGCCATGGGGGACCGGCCTGCTGGAAAAGCACTGGATCTGGGCTGTGCATCCGGGCGCGCCACATTCGAACTCGCGCGTCATTTCGATCATGTGACCGGCATTGATTTTTCGGCGCGCTTTATCGGCCAGGGGGTGCAATTGGCGCAACAGGGCGTACTGCGTTATACCCTGATCGATGAAGGCGATCTGGTGTTTTACAGGGAGCGTACCCTGGGCAATCTGGGGCTGGAACGCGTTAAAAACAAGGTCGAATTTTATCAAGGCGATGCGTGTAATCTCAAGCCGCTGTTCTCGGGCTATGATCTGATTCTGGCAGCTAACCTGATCGATCGCCTCTATGAGCCGGGCAAGTTACTCAATTTGATTCATGCGCGTATCAATATTGGCGGGTTGCTGATGATCACTTCGCCTTATACCTGGCTGGCCGAGCATACCAAGCGGGAATTCTGGATCGGCGGTTTCAAGCGCGACGGTGAAAACTTCACCACGCTGGATGGTCTGAAAGAAATGCTGGGCAAGCATTTCAGGCTGGTGCAGGGGCCGCAGCCGGTGCCGTTTGTTATCCGTGAAACCAGCCACAAGCACCAGCATACGGTATCTGAGGTTACGCTCTGGGAGAGAATAGTTTGAGCGAAGGGTTTGATCCCGCGTATTTCAGCCGGATAATCCAGCGCACAGGTACGAACAGCACCAAATACGACGGGCGGTCTGCCATGTTCGGCAGGGCGGACGTCATTCCGGCATGGGTGGCGGATATGGATTTCCCCGCACCGCCCGCAGTTACCGAAGCATTAATGGAACGCGCCAGACATCCGATCTATGGATACACGTTGTATCCCGACGGTCTGTTTGAGGCCATCATCGAATGGATGCAGCGGCGGCACGCCTGGACGGTCGAACGTGAGTGGATTGTCATGTGTCCGGGCGTGGTGCCTGCGCTCAATGCCGCAGTGATCGCGTTGACCAAACCCGGGGAATCGGCGGTCATTCAGCCGCCGGTTTATTTTCCGTTTTTCTCAGCAGTGACGCAGACCGGCAGAATACTGATTGAGAATCCGTTAAAGCTGGAGAAGGGGCGTTATAGCATTGACTTCGACCATTTCGAACAGTGCATCCGGGATGCGCGTGCGCGTCTGCTATTGTTCTGTTCGCCGCATAATCCGGTCGGTCGTGTCTGGTCTCCCGGCGAACTGGAACAATTGCTGCGGATTGCCGAGAAGCATGAATTCATCATTTTTTCCGATGAAATCCATGCCGACTTGATTTATCCGGGCCACCGGCACACCGTGTTGGCCACACTTGATGGCAGTAAAAGCCGGGTTATCACAGCAATGGCGCCGAGCAAAACATTCAACATTCCGGGTTTGAATCTGTCCGCACTGATCATTCCCGACAAGATGTTACGCCAGACGATTACCGATGTTTTCAATACCTGGCATGTCAGTGCGTCGAATCCGTTCAGCATTACCGCATTCGAAACCGCATACCGCGAAGGCGAAGCCTGGCTCGAAACGCTGCGTGTTTATCTGCGCGATACGCGTGACGCTGTGGCGGCTTTCCTGACCGAACATTTGCCGCAGATCAGGTTGATTTCACCGGAAGGCACTTATTTACTCTGGTTGGATTGCAGCGCATTGAATATGAATGATGCCGACCTCAGGCATTTCTTCATCCACGAAGCTGCGGTCGGTATGAGTCCGGGGATTTTGTTCGGCGCGACTGGCAGCGGTTTTATGCGGTTGAATATCGGGGCTCCCCGGGAAGTCATCATGCAGGTATTGAACAATATCCGGGAAGCATTGTCGCGCATTGATCAGAGACATTCTGGCGGCTGAACAGCTAAGACGCGCTTCAGGCGGCGGTTGCTTGAATAGTTGTGGTTTCAAAACGACTGATTGCGTCCAGGATGGCATCCGAAGTGGATCTGAAGAGTCCATAGTAGGCATAAGTTTCCCCGGTACGTGTGGTCAGTTTTACTTTGCATTTAATGAGCCGGGTGTGTGGTGCCTTAATGGCATAATGGATTTTCATGACGGCTTTCCTTGATCTGATTGGTCGTGTTGTAGGTATTTGAATCATTTTATAAAAGTGTTTGCCGGACGAAAGTTGCTACAAACGGGGTAAAATGGTCTTAATTTGTTATTTTCACACGCACGATTTCTTTGAAATTTCATGTGCTTCCGGATATTTTTACAACAAGCGAACTGAATAGGTCATTTTTGTTCATGCTATAGTGTAAGCTTTTAGCAATCGGGTGTATCGGTAACGCAATGTTTATTAACGTTGTTTTTGTGTGGAAATGGTAGAGAAAACAGTTGTGCCGGTTTTATTCGAATTTCTGTTGCCTCGAAAAATTGCGGTTGATGATGCAGTTGTATGCAGTTTAGGCGGTATACAGTCAAAAGCATTCATTGGCCTTTATCTGGATACAGAGTGGCTGGTTTTTCTTATTTTGAAATTTGATTTCAAAAAATTCTTTTAGTTTTATTCGGCAAAACAATACGATGTTTCTGCCATCACGATTGACTCCGGTGGCATGTGCTCCGCTTGGCAACTTTAATGATGAGCGCGCGATTGTGATGATGCTTCCTCAAGTCTGAACCCTATCAACAATGATCCGGATGTCTGGGCTGATATACGGCAGGAACAAATCCGCCAGGGATTGGTGTCTTATTATAGGTTTGTGGAACGTGATGCCGATGTGTCTATTATTTTTATCGAAAGATATTGGTCTGCAAAAAGGCGATTGTGCTACGCTATAATCGGGCGTATTTTTATTGGCTGAAACAGATGTGGTATTGCTTTTGTCTAAAACCAGCCGTTCGGTGATGCAGGCAGCGTAGCGGAAACATTTGTTTTTTGTAAATAAGAATCATTTATAATTATCCGTTTGCGTTGTTAGGATCGGCCACATTATAAGTATTGGACGTATAAATGTTTTATTTGTTACTGATTATTTTTGTGGCGGCGCTGATTTACGGACCTTCATATTGGGTCAGATATACGCTTGAAAAATATAGCCATCCCGATGATCGATATCCGGGCACGGGTGCCGAGCTGGCGCGTATTCTGCTGGATTGGGCCAAGCTCCAGTCGGTCAAGGTTGAAATAACCGAGCAAGGCGACCATTATGATCCCATCGAAAAAGCCGTGCGATTGTCGCCGGATAAATACAACGGCAAATCGCTGACGGCGATAACCGTGGCTGCGCACGAAGTCGGCCATGCGATTCAGGATCGTGATGGTTATGCGCCACTGAGATTACGTACTCGTCTGGTACAGATTGCAGCACCTGCGGAAAAACTCGGTGCTGCGATTCTTATGCTTGCGCCGGTGGTGATGGCTGTCACGCGTGCGCCGGTTGCCGGTGCTTTGTTTCTTGTCGGCGGTTTGTTGACATTGGGCGCGGCAACACTGGTGCATTTGGTGACATTGCCGATGGAAATGCACGCCAGTTTTTCACGTGCTTTGCCGATGCTGGAAAAAGGCGGGTATCTGCATAAGGGTGACGAGCGGCATGCGCGCCGTATCTTGCGGGCCGCTGCTTTGACTTATGTGTCCGCCTCGCTGATGACATTGTTGAATATCGCCCGCTGGTGGGCGATACTGCGCCGGTAAGCGATTGGAGAAATTCAGTATTAACCTATGTGAAGGATGCATTTTTTATTTTAACGTTAAGTATTGAGAGGTTCAGAATGATGCATGTGTGGTATCGACAACGACCGGTGAGGTTCGAACGTGGTTTTACGCTGCTCGAATTGCTGGTTGTCATGGTGATTATCGGCTTGCTGGCTGCTTATGTCGGCCCTAAATATTTTTCCCAGGTCGGTAAATCGGAAGTCAAAATGGCGCAAGCCCAGATTGATGCACTTGAAAAAGCATTGCATCAATACCGTCTGGATGTCGGCGGCTATCCTTCAACTGAAAATGGTCTGACGGCTTTGATTACGCAACCCAACAATGAACCCCGGTGGCAAGGCCCTTACTTATCAAAAGCGCCGCCTCAGGATCCTTGGGGGCGCCCGTATATTTATAAATACCCAGGCGATAATGCCGAATTCGATTTGTTCTCAATGGGTAAAGACGGGCAGATCGGCGGCGAAGGCGAAGCTGCCGATATTACAAACTGGTAAACGGGATTTTCGACTCAGTTCATGCGTTATGACGTCAAAGCGGTGATATCCGGACAAGGCACCGTGCAACTCGAGCTGGAAGCAAACAGTGAAGAGGATGCCCGCCGTCAGGTCATCGCCCGTGGCGGCATGGTGCTGAGCGTAAAGCGCAGGCTGACCGGCCTGTCGTTTCAATCCAGAGTACGCTTTCCACTGGTTCATTTCAGTCAGGAAATGCTGTCATTGCTGACAGCGGGGCTGAGTCTGGTCGAATGCCTTGAAACATTGGTCGATAAGGAACAGGATGCGGGGAACCGAAAAATCATCCATGATTTACTGGCGCGTCTTTATGAAGGTGTGACCTTTTCTCAGGCGCTGGACGCGTATCCCCAGGCATTTCCCATGCTGTATATCGCAACAGTGCGCGCCAGCGAGCGTACCGGTGATCTTGCCGAAGCACTGACGCGCTTTGTGACCTACCAGACGCAGATGGATTTTGTCCGTAAGAAACTGGTCGGCGCTTCAATTTATCCGGTTCTGCTGCTGGTGGTCGGTTTGCTGGTATCGTTGTTTTTACTGGTTTTTGTCGTACCCAAATTCAGCGCCATCTATGATGATATGGGATCCGACCTGCCCTGGTTATCGGTGCTGCTCATAGAATGGGGGCATTTCGTTCAGGAACACGGCTGGGAAGTGGCGATTTTTGCGCTATTGTCTGTTGTATTGATGGGGTACGCCGTTTCCCGGGATTCCTTTCGCGCCTATGTCATGCGATTGCTGTGGCGCATTCCGGCGATTGGAGAACGTATGCGTGTTTACCAGCTGGCACGTTTTTATAAAACGCTGGGTATGCTGTTACGTGGCGGCATTCCGATCACACAGGCGCTGGAAATGGTCAGCGGCTTGCTGCAGTCGCATTTTCGTCCAAGAATAGAAGCTGCGGCAAGGCATATCCGCGAAGGCCAGACCATTTCCACTGCGATGGAATCCGAAGGATTGACAACTGCCGTAGGAAACCGCATGTTGCGCGTGGGTGAGCGCACCGGATTGATGGGCGATATGATGGAACGCATCGGCAATTTTCATGATGAGGAAATCGCGCGCTGGGTGGAATGGACCACTAAATTGATCGAACCGATACTGATGGCGGTGATCGGCACTGTCATCGGCGGCATTATTATATTAATGTATATGCCTATTTTTGAACTGGCCGGCAGTATTAATTGAGCAGAATACCGATGCACGCAGAAGAACAGCAGGGAGTCAAAACGCCACTGGATATCAATTATCTGAGCCGCGTGCGTGCGGAAGCAGTAAAGCGCGGTGTTCCCGTCTTTGAAATGCTGGAAGAAGCCAGCGGTCATTCACCGCACGCATTGATCCAGGAACTGGGGCGTCTGCTGCATATTCCTCCGATGGAAATGAAAACCATACACACCCTGGAACCCGCTTTTGATATTCTGCCTTTCTCCGAAGCAACCCGGCATGAATGCGTGTTGTTCCGGGATAAAGGCGTCTATCTGCTGGTCATCAGCGATCCGTTTTCATCCCGATTGCGATTATGGGCGGAAGAATGCTTTGCCATGGATGTTGAATGGCGCTTGATCCACCCAGCCGATCTGGCTGCATTTTTCGCCCAGCAGGAAAAAAATATGCGGGCAATGGATCATGTGCTGCCTGACCAGGGGCTGGTTGAAATTCAGAGCAGCGTCGAGGATCTATCATTAAAAACGATCAGCGAAGGCACCAGTCAGGTCGTGCGTCTTGTCCATTCCACGCTCTATGACGCGCACAAATCCCAGGCCAGTGATATTCATCTGGAAATGGTTACCGGCGCGTTATCGATCAAATACCGGATTGACGGCGTTCTGATGTCTATCGGTGTGATCAAAGGGCCGGATCTGGCCGAGCAGGTGATTTCAAGAATCAAGGTCATGTCCGAACTGGATATCGCCGAGCGGCGCGTACCGCAGGATGGTCGTTTCAAAGTCTCGATTCAGGGGCGTGAAATCGATTTCCGGGTTTCCATCATGCCGAGCATTTTCGGTGAAGACGCCGTACTGCGTATTCTCGACCGCCAGGCGCTGTCGGATCATGTTGAAGGATTAACGCTCAATCAGCTGGGGTTCAATTCTGCGGATATTCAGCTGCTGCGCCGTTTGAGTTCGGAACCTTATGGCATGCTGCTGGTCACCGGGCCGACGGGAAGCGGCAAAACAACCTCGCTTTATGCGGCCATATCCGAAGTCAACAAAGGGCATGACAAAATCATCACCATTGAGGATCCGATCGAATATCAGCTGCCCGGTGTACTGCAAATTCCGGTCAATGAGAAAAAAGGACTGACGTTTGCGCGCGGACTGCGCTCCATTCTCAGGCATGATCCCGACAAAATCATGGTCGGCGAGATTCGCGATGCCGAAACCGCGCAGATTGCGATTCAGGCCGCGCTGACCGGTCACCTTGTTTTTACCACCGTGCATGCGAATAATGTCTTCGATGTCATCGGGCGCTTTTCACATATGGGGGTTGATCCCTACAGTTTTGTTTCCGCCCTGAATGGTATCGCGGCGCAGCGGCTGGTGCGCCTATTATGCCTGCATTGCACCGTGGATGAACGCCCGAGTGATGAAATGATCGCGGCATCGGGTATTAGCAGCGAACAGGCGCAATCCTTCAGATTCCGTGTCGGCAAAGGTTGCGGGCAATGCCGCGGCAGCGGTTACCGGGGGCGTAATGCCATTTCGGAAATACTCCTGCTCAATGATGAAATCCGGGAATTGATCATTGCGCAGGAGCCGATACGTAAAATCAAGGAAGCCGCGCGGAAAAACGGCACACGTTTTTTGCGTGAGGCAGCCCTGGATATGGTTAAAAATGGTACAACCAGTTTAGAGGAGGCCAATCGTGTCACTATTGTGGCGTGATCAGATTGACGTCTTTCTGGCACCGGGCCGTATCGATCTGGCGCACACGGTGCGTGGATTGAAGCCTGTAAAACGGCCTGTGGTGACCGAACAGGTTCCTCTGCCGGCTGAAGGACAGGTCGCCTGGGAACAGTCTTTACAGCGGCTTGACGAAATGCTGTCGGGAAGCGCAGGCGCAGGCATAACGATAACCTTGTCCAATCATTTTACGCGTTACGCCGTTTTGCTGCCGCAGGCTGAAATTACCACGCCTGAGGAAGTATTCGCTTATGCGGATTTTCGCATGCATGAAATTTACGGCGCACGCGTCGATCACTGGGTGATCAGTGTCAGCCATTGGAACCCCTTTTACGGCGCTATCAGCGCTGCAATCCCGCAGGAATTCATGGCAAAAGTGGAAGAAATCTGCGAACGCCATATGGTACGGCTGAACGGCATCGAACCTTATTTTACAGCGGTGCTGGACCGATGGGGAAAAGCGCTGGACGGTAAAAAGGCGTATGTTGCCGTCGTTGAAACCGGTCGGTTATGTATCGGCGCGCTGGAAAACAATATCTGGCAGAATCTCCGGAACCAGCGCATTCTGAATAACGCCGCAACGGAATTATGGGCTGCGCTCGATCAGGAAGCGGTATTATCCGGGCAAAAGGAAATCATCGAACAGGTTTTTCTGTTCGCGCCCGAACATCCGTCGCTTGCATTGCCGCCGGATTGTGGCTGGCAGGTGGTTCCGTTACCCATTAGAAATATACCCGTGCCCGGACATTATCCTAAAACACTCACTGAGTTAGCCGAGGAAAGCGCATGTCACGCCTGAAACTCAGTTTTCCGTATCCGGGGCAGCATACACGCGGCGTCGATCTGTCGCTGCTGATCGCCGGTCTGCTCGTTTTACTGGTGGTGTTTTATCAATTCCATCGCATTTCAACAGCATCCGGCGAGCGGAGCGCACAGGTCGAAAAGCTGGAAAAAGCACAGCCCAGACCGGCAGTGACGACAACCCGCGCACGCACTTCGCCGCGTGGTCGTGAAGCAGGCCAGGAACTCGGGAAAGAACTGGAAAAAGCCAATGCCATTCTGCGGCAAATCAATTTGCCGTGGGAAGCATTATTTGATTCCATCGAGCATATTGCCAGCGAAGATATTGCGCTGCTGTCATTGCAGCCCAATGTGACCAACCGGGCGCTGCGCATCCGGGGGGAAGCGCGGAATATGGCGGTGCTGCTTGATTTTATCGAAGCGATGGAGCGTGAAATCATTTTTGAGAAAGTGCATCTCGTCAATTACAAGATCAAACAGGATAGCCCTTATCGGCCAATCGACTTTTTATTAACTGCGGCATGGGTGGCGGGCACATGAAGCAAGAATTCATGCAGATCATCCCCAGTCGCATCATGCTGCAATTACGCTGGCAGCTGGCGCGCCTCGGGTCGATGGGTAAAATCGGCGTCGGATTATTCGTCGTAGCGGGTATCTTTTTTCTGGGCGCGGTGTGGCCCGCAATGAATGAACTCAGAGCGCTGGAGGCGCGTGCTGAAGTGTTGCAGTCGCAGGCCAGACAGCGTTTATTGTCCGGCGATACGCCGATGGTTGAAAAGAAATTGACCAACGATCAGGCATTGCAGGCTTTTTATGCATTTTTTCCGCGTTTCGATTCGTCGCCTTACTGGATCCGCGAACTGGTTCGGGTGGCTCAGAAACAGGGTGTGGAAATCAACAGCAGCGATTTTAAGCTGACTTTCGAGCGTGACTGGCGCTTATCCCGGTATGAAATCATTATGCCGTTGCGCGGGCATTATTCACAGATTCGCGGTTTTATGGCCGAAGCGCTGGAAGCAGTGCCCAACATGGCGATTACCGGTTTTACCGTCAAACGCGACAATATCCAGTCAACGCAACTTGAAATGCGCCTTGAAATCAGTCTTTATCTGAATGAATAAACGACATGGATCCGGCTGAAAAAAAACGCAAGATAATCATTGGCGTGGCGCTTTTAGTGACACTGATTGCCGCAGTGCTGGTCGAAGACGACGATGAGGCGGCCATGGAAACGGTAGGGCCGGTCGCATCAACACAGTCGGCAAAACCGGTCAGATCGTCATCCGCGCGCGTAGCTGTTCCGCAGGCACGCAATGATGATCTTGCGGTTGATCAACTCGGGCAGCGCAAATTCGACCCCCTGGCGGGTGATTTGTTTGCCTCGACTTCATGGGCGCCCAAACCGCCGCCAATAACACCGGAACAACAAGCCGCCATGCTGCAGCAGCAACAGCGCCTCCAGCCCAAAGCGCCGCCACCACCGGCGCCAACGCCGCCGCCGTTGCAGTTCAAATATATTGGCAAAGCCATTGAAGGCAACCAGACTTGGGTGTTCCTCACGCAGGCCAACGAAAACTATATTGCCAGAATCGGCGAAAAAATTGATGACCAGTATCGTCTGGATACGATCAGCGATCAATCTGTCACACTGACGTATTTGCCGCTGAACGCAAAGCAGGTTCTTCCTATTAATGATGACAATAAGCAAGCAGGAAATTTTCGATGAGAATTAACAGGTTATTGAAAAACGGATTCGAGACAGCCGATGCAGGGCAGAAACAGGCGAAGAAGCAGAGTTTATGCCGGATAAATGCGCATGCTGAGCCTGTTTTTAACGCCGCGGCGGCAACGCAGATCGTTTTTCAGCGGACTGTTAAACAATGCGCTGTTTTTTTATTAATGCTGATTCTGCTACTCAGTGGTTGCGCGATCAATAACAAAACCTTTCTGAACCGGAACAAGACATTTGAAGAAGGCCAGCGGCTGATTGAAACGGGTGAACTGGAACTGGGTCTGATGAAACTGGAACAGGCAGCGCGCGAAGAACCTAATAACAAGGAAATACGTGCAGCGCTGGCGCGTCAGCGCGACACCGTGCTGGGCCAGCTGTTGGCTGATGCGAATAATTCACGGTTGTCCGGTGCACTGGATTTTGCCGAGGAAAAATACCAGCGCATACTGGATTTATTTCCACGCAACGAACGCGTACTTGATGGATTGGAAGCAATCCAGCAGGAGCGATACCATATCGCCTCCATCGAATACGCGGAACAATTGCTGCTGCTCAACGATCTGGAAGGTGCCGAAAGTGCTGTCCGGGCGGTGTTGCAGGAAAATCCGATGCAGCCGCAGGCGCGGGAATTGATCAAGGAGCTGAACAAGTACATCGCGCGCGTCGAGAGTATGGATCTGACACTCGATACCGCGTTCAGTAAGCCGCTGTCGATGGAATTCAAGGACACCGAACTGAAGTCGGTGTTCGAGATCCTGTCGCGCACCGCAGGCATCAATTTTGTGTTTGACAAGGATGTCCGGCAGGAAGCCAAAGTATCGGTATTCGTGCGCGACAACACCGTCGAGGATATCCTGAAGCTGCTGCTGATGACCAACCAGTTGGCGTATACGCGATTAAACGACAATTCCCTGCTGATTTATCAGAATACCCCTGCCAAGCAAAAGGAATACCAGGAACTGATGGTGCGCAGTTTTCAAGTGGCGCATGCCGATGTGAAGCAAATGGTGGCACTGGTCAGGGGGCTGGTCAAAGCCAAGGATATTTATGTGAACGAACAGTTGAATCTGTTTATCATGCGCGATACGCTCGAAGCGATACGCGTCGTCGAGAAACTGGTCGCGCTCAATGACCTGCCTGAACCGGAAGTTATGTTGGAAGTTGTGATACTGACTGTCAATCGTGGTGATAGTTTCAAGCTCGGCCCCGGTCTGCCACAAAGTGCTACGTTCAGTTTTGTCCCAGGAATGGGCGTTGTTCCTACAGCCACTGGTACTGGTTCAACCACAACCACTCTACCTGGCGCTGCAGCTGGTGCTGTTAAACTTAGTCAAATTAATACTGAGATTGATAGCACGGGTTTTCCGAATCTCAGGAATTTTGTGGTGGGGAATCAGGTTGCCATTGATTTTGCGCATAATTTGTCGAATGCAGACATACTGGCCAACCCGCGTATCCGGGTAAGAAACCGAGAAACAGCTAAAATTCATATTGGTACAAGACAACCTGTTTTTTCCGCCAGTGTTGCCGGTGGCGGCATCAGTAATGTGATTACGACAACACCTACATACGTGGAAATTGGGGTTAAACTGGATGTGGAACCTATTATAGGTTTGAACAACGATGTGGCCATGAAAGTTCAACTGGAAGTAAGCAGTATTAACGGTTATGAAACAGCGAACACAGGAGCGGCTGGATCCAGTAGCACTAGAGCGCCAATTATTGCTACGACAAATGCCGAAACACTCTTGACGCTAAAGGATGGAGAAACGCAGGTGCTGGCCGGTCTAATTGAAGATATTGATACCAGATCGGTTGGTGGTCTGGCGGGGTTGATCAATATTCCTGGACTTGATCGATTAACCTCTAACCAAGCCGTGACTCGTCAGAAGCGGGAAGTGATGCTGATGATTACGCCACGAGTAGTACGTAACCTTCCGCAACAAACCGGCCTGGAAAGTGAATTCCATTATGGCACGTCGAACGAACCGGGTAAGTTGCCAGTCAGGATCCGCAAAACGTCAGCAGGTTCTCTAGTCATCGCGCCGGTCGGCCCTGGCGGCAGAGGCGCGTCGAATATATTGAGTCGCGGCGCGCAGGCATTTGGGGGCGACAGAGCGGAGGTGCCGCCCAATCCGTTTGCACAGCAGATTGCGGTGAATAATGCATCGGAGCCGACATTGATTATTCAGGCGCCAACCAGCATCACTTTTGACCGGGAATTTTCAGTGCGTGTCAGAATGGTCGGCGCAAGAGCTTCGGTTTCCGGTACTGCGCAGGTGAGTTATGAGAAAGACATGCTCGAGTTGCTCGATGCGGACAATACAGGGACGCATACGATCAAGATGGGTAAGGATGAGCCGTCCGGCATGGGCGCGCAATTGCGTTTTAAAGTGATTACGCCGAACGCGGGAGAAACGGAAATCAGCATACAGAGCGCGGCGGGTGAGGACAAGGACAACGGTGAGTCGGTCGATATCGCGTTGCCTGCGCCAGCGACGGTTAAAATTCAGTAAAACGTTGAGATGAAATCGTTCAGCGCGTATCACAGGTCGTCCAGCGGTTATTATTCGCGTGCCGATTGTCGCGGTTTTACGCTGATCGAACTGATGATCGTGCTGGCCATTATGGCAATACTGGCGACTGCTGCGATGCCCCTGCGCGAACTCGCTGTTCAGCGTGAGAAGGAGAAGGAGCTGCGCATTGCGCTGCGTCAGATCCGCAATGCGATTGATGCATACAAACAGGCCGTGGATGACGGGCGGATCGAGAAAAAGGAAAAAGAATCCGGTTATCCCCGGACGCTTGATGATCTGGTTATCGGTATTCCCGATGTTAAAAGTACCGAGAAAAAAATCATTTACTTCCTACGGCGCCTGCCACGCGATCCGATGCATACCGATCTGGATGTGGCCGGCATTGAACAGACTCCGGCTGCCGATACCTGGGGAAAACGCAGTTATGAAAGCTCAGCGGATAGCCCGCAGGAGGGTGATGATGTGTTTGATGTGTATTCCCGTTCGGATGCAGTCGGCCTGAACGGCATTGAATATTACAAATGGTGATGCGCGTGTTCCAATCGCTCCGGTTGCTCCGACCGCATAATCAAACCGGACAGGCCGGATTTACGCTGATCGAACTGCTGGTGGTCATGGCGATTATTGCCACCCTACTGAGCATTGTTGCACCGCGTTATTTCAGTGCCATCGATAAAGCCAAAGAAGCGGTACTGCGTCAGGATCTGAAAATCATGCGCGATGCTATTGATCAGTTTTATTCCGATTTCGGCAAATATCCGCTGGATCTCGAAGAGTTGGTTGACCGGCGCTATTTGCGCAGTATTCCGATCGACCCGCTGACCGAAAGCAGTGAAACCTGGATTGCGACGCCACCGCCGAATGACGAGGAGGATGGCGTGTATGATGTGCATAGCGGTTTTACCGGTCGGGCGCTGGATGGAACGTATTACGAGGAATGGTGACGGCGGTGGAAAATGGATCACCTGCCTACTCGTCCGCCCGCCTTCCATTTGACCGGCAGCAGGGCTGAATTCATGAAACATGCGCAAAAAGGCGTGGTGTATCTCTGGGCCTTGTTTGCGGTGACCATCGCCGGTGTGGTAATGGCCGGTACCGGCCAGGTATGGCAGGTCGCGTCGCAGCGGGAAAAAGAAAAGGAACTGCTGTTTATCGGGGATCAATTCAGAAAAGCGATCATGGCCTACTACAACAACCCGATCACCGGCATCCAGCAATATCCGGAAAGACTTGAAGACCTGCTGGAAGATAAACGCGGGCCTGTGCCTATCCGCCATTTACGGAAAATTTATATCGATCCGATGACGCTGACCAACGAATGGGGATTGATCATTGAAGAACCGCCGCAGGCTGCTGCTCCGCAAACCGGTATACAGGGCGCGGCAGGCGGTCTGGCGGGATCAAATGCTGGTCCGGGTGCCGGCCCCAATCCGGTTGCCATGACGAAAGGTATTGCTGGTGTCCATAGCCTGTCCATGCGAACCCCGCGCAAGAAAGCAGAGTTTCCGAGCGATTATGCGGCTTTTTCTGATGCTGAAACGTATCAGGACTGGAAATTTGTTTTCAAGCAACAGGCGGGTACCGCAAATCGGCCTAATCAACCCGGCAGACCTGGTGAGCCCGGCGCTGCACCGGCATCACCCTTTGGCGCACCGGGCGCGGCAGGGCCGGGTGGCGGCCAGGGCGGATTTGGCGGTCAGGGTGCATCTGGACAACCACCGCCATCCGGACAGCCGCCGGTAACCGGGCAAAATCCTTTCGCGCGATAATTCGGGTTACCCAGCTTAATGGATTATCTGCCCGTTTTTCTGAATCTCAAAAATAAAACCTGCCTGGTTGTCGGCGGTGGTTCAGTCGCTGCGCGTAAAGTTGCGTTATTGTTACAAGCCGGTGCGCGGGTGCATGTCGTGTCGCCAGTGTTGGAACCGGCGCTGAACGCATTAGTTCAGCAACAGAAAATCACGCATGATGCGCAACTATTTGCCCCGGATCACTTGGAAAAATGCGTGCTGGTCATCGCTGCGACGAATGATATGGCCGTAAACCGGCAGGTATCGGAATCCGCCAGCGCGCGGCATATTCCGGTCAATGTGGTGGATCATCCCGCGCTTTGCACGTTTATCATGCCGTCGATTGTTGACCGTTCGCCGTTGATGATCGCGGTGTCCAGTGGTGGCGCATCGCCCGTGCTGGCACGCATGATCCGCGCCTGGCTGGAAACATGGATTCCGCATGCTTACGCGCGGCTGGCCGCCCATGCGGCAAAATTCCGCCAGCAGGTCAAGCAGCATTTCACGCAGGTGGCGCGTCGACGGTTGTTCTGGGAAAAAGCGCTGCAGGGAAAATTTGCCGAACTGGTATTGGCCGGAAAGGATCAGGCCGCGCAGGACCACTTGCAGCAATTACTGGACAATGAAAAAGATGACGCACCCGAAGGCGAGGTTTATTTGGTCGGCGCCGGGCCGGGCAATCCCGATTTGTTGACTTTTCGCGCCATGCGGCTGATGCAGCAGGCCGATGTGGTGGTCTACGATCGGCTTGTGTCGCCCGCGATACTCGAACTGGTGCGGCGTGACGCAATCCGCATCTACGCAGGCAAAGCGCGCGATAAACATACCCTGCCCCAGGAATCTATCAATCAGCTGCTCGTGCGGCTGGCCAGGGAAGGCCAGCGCGTGCTCAGGCTGAAAGGCGGCGATCCGTTTATTTTCGGGCGTGGCGGTGAAGAAATCGAAACCCTGTCCAGCCATCGGATACCCTTCCAGGTCGTGCCCGGCATCACTGCCGCATCCGGCGTGGCCGCCTATGCCGGCATACCGCTGACGCATCGGGACTATGCGCAGACCTGCATTTTTGTCACCGGCCATCTGAAAAATAACACCGTCGATCTCGACTGGCCTGCACTGGCGCGGCCCAATCAGACCATCGTCATTTATATGGGGCTGCTTGGATTGCCGAAACTGTGCGAACAGCTCATCACGCATGGCCTGCCGGAATCCACGCCTGCCGCCATCGTGCAGCAGGGCACCACGCTGACGCAGAAAATTGTCACAGGCACACTGCGGACATTGCCCGAATCAGCCGCCGAAGCGCACCTGGCTCCGCCGACACTGATCATCGTCGGCAACGTCGTCAAACTGCATCAGAAACTGGCGTGGTTTGCGCCGGGGTGATTTCTGCACCGAGGTAATTTCTGTGTTCTGTGTAGTCACGTAAATCAGAGATCAATACGATTGGGTCAATAGGACGAAGGCGGTTCGGTTATTGCTTCGCCGTCAGTCGTAGTGCCGGTGAGTCGCCGAATCGTCAATGTGCAGCGCTGTTCAATCAAGGCAATGATGCGCTCAATCACCGCATTGCCAGTAAAGCCGCGTTCGGGATCGGAATGCAGCTTGTGCGCGGCGGCTGGAAGCGATTTTGCTAACGCCAGAATGCGTTTTCTGGTCTGCGATCTGGCAAGTCCGGCATTTTCAGCAAACTGATCCCAGTGCCGTGCCTGGACTTTGCTAAATGTGTACTTGTTACCGATTTTCATCGCCATCTTGGTTGTCAATGCTGGATATACTGCTGTCGAGAGTGTGTCATAGAGCGGAGCCAGGACGGGTGTGTCACCTGAGTACAGCAGCGAGAAATTCTTCGCATGCGCGTCGTGATTGCCGATCAGCGCGTTGAAGATCACGCAGTCGAGCAGGCGCAGCACGTGTGGTGCGCTGGGACGCGTGACATGGCGTAGCAGATTGAAACATTGCGCGAGATCCGGCCCACCTTCGTTTTGGTATTTCATTTCAGATGTTATACCCAGTGCCTGGCAAAAATCTTCTTGATGAAGTCGCCGCCGGTGCCCCTGGGCATCTGTAATCCGGTCGTAGCGTTCAACCAGCAGGAATGGGCGATCTCCGACGCTGTGAATCTTTGACTTCGCAGGTTTAAGTCGCATGATCTCTGCGAGCGCCAGACAGAATCCCTCGTTGGCCACACTGTCCGGGACGGCATGAATGGGCGGCTTCAGGATGTGAGAGCTGGGTGTGCCGTTGAGCGGCAGGCCAACGCGGTTGCCATCAAAAACCACCGGCAGTTTGTCTTGTGCGCCGGCTAATGAAAGCCGCAAACCGTCTTTGCCCGCCAGCATGGGACGGCGCGGTAATTCATCCAGAATGGCGATGATTTCCGCATCGCTCAGCCATTGAACATCACCCGCCTGGGTAGGTGCAGGCAGCGTCTGACCGGGTTGCAGGAACGTCACCGCCCCGGCACATTCGCCACCGATGTGGTCTAACAGTGCAAAGTCGTTCTGGCCCGAAACCTGGAGTTGCTGCGCGATCAGGCGGCGAATCCGTCCCTCTGGCAACAGTCCGGCAAAGAAAGGTCGGGTTTCGTGATCGTCGAATGATGCTGTCCGCAACGGCAGCGAGGCGGATAACGCCACGGCGTTCGGCTGTGACAGCCAATGAGCGGTGTAACGAAAACTCAGTCGCCCTTCGGCCAGTGCCAGGGTGCCGACGTGGTTGGTGAACAGCCAGACAGCCAGCTCATACGTCATGGCCGTTATCCTTGCGCCGGGCCTCGGCAGCAGCGGATGGTAATCCGCTCAGGTTGATTTCTCCGCCCAAGGCATCAATGACGCGCAGGATATTTTCAAGCCGCAAAGTGGGCTTTCCGGCCTCAAGGTCAACGATGAAGCGCACCCCAACCCCTGCCGCCAGAGCCAATTGCGGCTGCGTCAGCCCGAGTTGTTTGCGGGCTGCACGAAGCGTATCACCGAGTTGTTGGGGGGATTGAATGGATATCATGGTTTGTTTCCCGTTCGGGAAATTATTCACCAAAATCCAGGGTTGTGCAAGCTATATTTCCCGATCGGGAATGTTTTGTACTTTTGGAGGTATATATTCAGTAAATGTCCCGAACGGGAAATTTGTGGCAGAGTGTGGTGAGACTTGTGGTGCGGCAAACAAATTCACGATAGTCCGGTATTGCTATGGCGGAATCAGGCTGTATGATTTTCAAAAGCGTGTGCAATATTCGCACGCTCAACTTCTGGCAATCCTGACTGGCGTGCATTCCAAAGGTCATAAGCCGCTTGCTGAGCGATCCATAGATCGGCTTTTCCGCCATTCTCTATTCCTAGCCAACCTTCAATGCGTAACGCCGTTTCCGGAGATATTGCAGCCCGTCCATTTAACACGCGCGACAAGGCGGCGCAACTGACATTCAGCTGTCTGGCGGCATGTGTAACCGATAATCCCAAGGCTGGTAGCACGTCATCCCGTAAGGTTTCGACCGGGTGTGGCGGATTGTGCATTTCGCTCATATTCAATCGCTCCTGGTAATAATTTTGATGATAAACCAAAATCGCATTTTCATGAATTCCGGCTTTTTATAATATTCAGGCGGGTCTGGATTGAGTGCGTGCGGAAAAAAATTGTGTAGCCGAAGGCCGCTGGTGTTCGGCGGTCTTCGGCCATATATGTCATGCTTGTTTAATAATTCGGAATACTTTTAACGCTTTTATTCAGCCTGTTTTTTTTGCTGACGTTTTTCGCGCCATTTTTCATGGCGGTGTTGCTTCATTTCTTCCAGTTTAGTGTTTTGCTCGGGTGTCAATATTGTTTGCAATTGCGCTTTCGTTTCCTGATGGAGCGCTCTGTGTTTTTCACCGCGTTCCTTGAAGAGCGCCTCAATTTTGGCTTTCTGATCTTCGTTTAATCCCAGTTCCGTGCTGAGTCGTTCAATTTTCTTTGCGCGGTATTGTTCATGATCACCTTTTCCGCCCGGATAGGCCATGACTGACAAAGGGAGTGCCAAAGCGATTACCATACTGATAAGTTTCATGTTCATAGCGTAATTCTCCTTATTCATGTTTGATTAAAGAGCCGCGTTTTTGCTGCTCTTGAGAATAACTATACGCAGTAAATGCGTAAACAATTTGCAGCGATTGTGGAAAAAATGTGAAAGATAAGAATACGTTTCAATTCAGAGCGACCAGAGCTGCGCCGTTCTAATCGAAATCTTGTGGATCATATCGATAGCCCGCGCCATAAACTGAATGAATGACTTCTTTATCCGGAATCAGTTCAGCCAGTTTCTTTCTCAATTTTTTAATATGGCTGTCTATCGTTCTATCTGAAACGATGCGCTGATCCTGATAAATCAAGTCCATTAATCTGGAGCGCGAGAAAATGCGGCCTGGATGCTGATACAACGCGTGAAACAACTGAAATTCAACGGCGGTCAATTCGATTTCCTGGCCGTCGTACTGCACTTTGAAACTTTGCGGATGCAGCTTGAGCATTTGTTCAGCGGTATTCGTGGCTTGCGGCTGTAATCTGCGCAATACGGCTTTGACGCGTGCAACCATTTCCCGTGGGCTGAAAGGTTTGCAAATATAATCGTCTGCGCCCATTTCCAGACCGAGCAGACGGTCAATTTCTTCAATACGCGCGGTGACGATGATGATCGGTACCTGGCTGAAACTGCGAATGTCACGGCAAATGTCGAGGCCGTCCCGTCCCGGCACCATCAAATCGAGCAGCACTAAGTCAACGCTGTTGTCTTTGAACCAGGGCACCACTTCTAACCCTTGGCTCAGACAATGGGTCAGAAAACCCGCATGATGCAGGTAGTCGGCCTCCAGGCTGGCCAGTTTGGGTTCATCTTCGACGATCAGGATACGGTTCATGATCGGCTTATGATGCAAGCGGTAATGTAATACGCATGGTCAGCCCGCCTGAATCTGAATGGGATGCCTGGATCGTGCCTTCATGCGCTTTGACGATATTGTTGCATATCGCCAGACCCAGGCCCGCACCGCCTAAATGCCGGTTGCGCGAGCTATCGACACGATAGAAACGATCAAACAAATGCGCGATATCCTGATCTGAAACGCCGGGGCTGCTATCCGTGAATTCGATCCACAATGCGTCTTTGTTACGTTGGGCTGTAATCTTCATTTGGCCGTTAGGATCCGTATGATTCAGGCTGTTAGTGAGTAGATTACGGAATAATTGCGATAATCGACCCGGATCTGCGTTGACCAGCACTGGTTTAGACAATCGATCAATCCATTTCACGTTGATTCGTTTCTGGTTGAAATCGGGAATAAAGGCTGCAATATCTTCCTGCAGAATCGACACCGGGTCGAGTAAAACTTTCCGGTAACTCAAAGCGCCCTGATCGGACAGCGCCAGTTGGTAGAGGTCTTCTGTCAGACGATTGAGCCGCATGACATCACCCGACAATGATTTAATCGCCTCATAGGTCAGCGGGCGTATGCCATCCGTGATCGCCTCCAGTTCACCGCGCAGCACAGAGAGTGGTGTGCGCAATTCATGAGAAATATCCGCCACCCACCGCCTGCGGCTTTGCTCCGCCTGTTCCAGCGCCGCCGCCATATCATTAAAATTGCGCGCCAGCTGACCCATTTCGTCGCTGGATTCAACAGGCAGCCTGACTTTGTAATCGCCGACGGCAAGATTCTGCGCCGCCGCAGTGATACGCTTGAGCGGGCGGCCAAGGTGATAGGCTAGGAACCAGGCGATCAATGCGGAAAGCGCGACCATGACCAGGGCAATCCAGAAAAATAAATTGGCTTGCCGTTCCATAAAATAAATATCGCTCGCCTGGTTCACCGGGTTTCCCGGCAGAAGCCCGACATAACCCACGGTCTGATCATCAGATTGGATCGCATACAAGCGTAATTGGGAAAGTAACTCCTCCCGCCCGAACAGTATCGACTTGTCCGCGTTTAACAGCATGACGCGTAACCCGAATGGCGGCCACCTGTGGCCCATTTTTTCAGGCAATGTCGCCGGGGGCCAGTGCTGGTTGGCTTCTTGCTGTGCCTGCTTGATGATCCATTTTGGCGGATGATGCCGGTGCGAATCAGCGCGCCAAAGCAATGCAATCCAGCCGAGTTTGTTTTCAGCCAGCATTTCCCAGCCACGATTCTCCGCGTAATATTCTTCCAGCACATCGATAATTTTATCGACCCGTTCCAATTGTCTTTTTTCAACAAACTCGGCAAACCCTTTCTCGAGTGACCAGCGGGTAAAGAAATGCATTCCCATGACCACCAATAAAGTGGTCAGCAGGAAGGTCAGGAATAATTTAACTCTGATTGACATAAATCACCGCTCACTTTTCAATTCATGAATGCCAGCACGATACAAACCGGATTGTCCTGGGTGATTGTGCAAAAAATATGAATAACTTTCAAACCGTATGCACGGTTTGATGCGGGAGAGCCTGTTTGGTGTTGGCCTGAAACACTGTGTTACCCCTGGTATACCTGTACTCAGAAAAGAAAATCAATTGACTATCATGTTAAGACAATTTGGTTCGATAACCTTAAGATTAAATCGCCATGAAGGAGGTTATTATGTGTAGTAGTTCAGATTTGATCTGACAGTAGTTCTTGCCAAAGGGTGGGATTACCCGGTTTGATAGAGGTGCGAAACTTTATCAACCAAGCGCGCAAGCGCAAAGGAGTAATCCCATGAGTAGTTTTCAACAAAAAGTCATC
>CAYXFV010000015.1:0-44910 GCA_964464365.1 uncultured Nitrosomonas sp.
CTGCTGACCACAGGCTAGTCGACCTTAACCTATAAAGTCAAGTCATTTGTCATAAAAACACCCATGCCGATGCGGTCATTCCAGCCACAATCTTTTATTAACCCTTTAAATAACAATGTCATATCTAAATTCTAAAAAGAATGGAACTTTTTAGCTTACAACTACTACAGAGACCTTCACAACCATCTAAAACAGCCCTATAAGACAACCTTAAAAAACAACTTTACTACCCCCAGATTTTACTCAACTGCGTTTCCTGAAATCCCACTGTTGTGTTTTTTTCATCCGTTATCAGTGGCCTTTTAATCAAGCGACCATTGCTGGCCAGCAAATCCAGAATTTCCTGTTTCGTCAAGGCCGGTAGCTTCTCCTTGATTTTCAATTCGCGATATTGCACACCGTTGGTATTGAACAGTTTATTTAAGGTAATACCGGCACTTTCAGCCATTGCTGCAAGCTCATCTGCATCCGGAGGCGTCTGAGTTATATCTATAAATTCATACAACACGCCAGCATCCCGCAGGAATTTCTCTGCTTTTATACATGTGCTACATTTTTTGTATCCATAAAATTTGACCATATTCCTTTCCTTCCTGTTGATTAAATGACGTCTCTCTATCCTGAAAAAGGAATCCCCTGGAAATATTACTTGAAAAAACCGTAAAACCAAGAGAACATAAATTCGGAAATGGTATACATAGCCCCGAAAATACCAGCAAGCAATTATTTTATTGAAGATTTCTTAGCCGATTTATCAGAATATCTGTCTCAAGGTGTGGGATAAAAATAAAAAATCATGACATACGAATATCATCGTACAACATCATTTTACATAACAACATCAATTGGCTTGTTTTAACGTAATTTCATCTCTATGCTGCGCAATAGCAAAGAATTTTTTTATAGCACATACTGTGCTTATGCACCTTTTGCTAAAAAGCCAGTCATTTTTTATGATCGCACCACTGCTCGGCAAGAAGCACGAATATCGAAAAATGATTGTGCATCCGTAATTCTGTGTTAAAAATCAATCCACTATATCAATGAAAAAAGAAACGCATCACACGCCCATGATGCAACAATATTTACGCATTAAAGCTCAGCATAGCGATATGCTGCTGTTTTACCGCATGGGTGATTTTTATGAATTATTTTATGAAGATGCTGAAAAAGCGGCCCATTTGCTTGATATTACGCTGACGCGACGCGGGGTATCCGCCGGCGAACCCATCAAAATGGCGGGGGTGCCGCACCACGCAGCTGAGCAATACCTTGCCAAGCTGGTCAAGCTGGGTGAGTCAATCGCTATTTGTGAACAGGTCGGCGATCCATCAACCAGTAAGGGCCCCGTAGCGCGCGAAGTGACACGCATCGTCACGCCTGGCACATTGACCGATGCAGCACTGATGGAAGACAAACGCGATTGTCTGCTGCTTGCGCTCTTTATACATGACTCAACGCTTGGTCTGGCATGGCTTAATCTCGCGGCGGGACAACTGCGTGTGATGGAGACATCCTCCAATCACCTCGCCAGCGAGCTGGAGCGTCTAAAGCCCGCAGAAATCCTGGTACCGGATTCTTATCAATCGATTCATAGTCTTGCGGAACACTGGGTCATCAAACATCTGCCGCCCTGGCAATTTGATCGGGATAAAGCGGTTCACAGCCTGACCGGACATTTTAATACCCGGGATCTTTCCGGCTTTGGCTGCGATGATTTGCCGACGGCTTTATGTGCCGCCAATGCATTGCTGGAATATACCCGCCTGACTCAAGGCCCCGCAACAATCCATGTTACATCCTTGCTGTCTGAACGTGATAATGTCTATGTCCGCATCGATGCAGCCACGCGCCGCAATCTGGAGATTTCAGAAACCATACGTGGAGAACGTTCGCCGACGCTGCTCTCTTTGCTCGATACCTGCTCCACCAGCATGGGCAGCCGTCTGATGCAATTCTGGCTTCATCATCCACTACGGCATTTATCCGCCATTCAACAGCGATTGGACAGCGTGGCAAACCTGATCACTCGCAACATTTACATTACGGTGCATGAATTCCTGAAACATATCGTCGACATTGAACGTATTACCGCACGCATTGCGTTGAAATCGGCGCGCCCCAGAGATTTATCCGGGTTACGCGATAGCTTGAAACAATTACCCGATGTCATCAAAACACTCAGCGGATGCACAGCCCCTCGAATCGCAGATCTGATGCATGCCTTGCAGCCTGATCCTGAACTGATTGATCTGCTCGAAAGAGCCATTCAACCTGAACCCTGCGCTGTATTGCGTGAAGGTAACGTCATCGCGGACGGCTATGATGCGGAATTGGATGAATTTCGGACTTTACAGAACAACTGCGGAGAATTCCTGCTGCAACTCGAAGCACAGGAAAAAGCGCGCACCGGGATTCCGAATTTAAAGGTGGAATATAACCGGGTACATGGTTTTTATATCGAGGTCACCCATGCGCACAGCGATAAAATTCCCGAAAATTATCGCCGCCGACAAACACTGAAAAGTGCCGAGCGCTATATCACACCGGAACTTAAAGTTTTTGAGGACAAAGCTTTGGCTGCTCAGGATCGGGCACTGGCTCGCGAAAAATACCTGTATGACGATTTACTCGATAAACTATCGGAATCTGTGCAGAGATTGCAAAAAATCGCCGCTGGCGTAGCGGAAATCGATGTGCTCAGCGCCTTTGCAGAACGCGCGCAATCACTGGATTATACAGCGCCGATCTTATCGCACGAAAACATCATTGATATCGAAGAAGGCCGTCATCCCGTCGTCGAACGCCAGGTTGAGCACTATATCCCCAACGATGTGCAACTCGGCCAGCATCATCACTACAACAAATGCCAAATGCTGATGATCACCGGGCCGAACATGGGTGGCAAATCAACCTATATGCGCCAGATAGCGCTGATCGCATTACTCGCGCACTGTGGCAGTTTCGTACCGTCGGCAAAGGCACATATTGGTATTCTTGATCAGATTTTCACGCGTATCGGTGCATCGGACGATTTAGCCGGCGGACGTTCCACATTTATGGTGGAGATGACTGAGGCGGCCAATATTCTTCATAATGCGACTGAACAGAGCCTTGTACTCATGGACGAGATCGGACGCGGTACATCCACTTTTGATG
Source organism: uncultured Nitrosomonas sp. (assembly GCA_964464365.1). Taxonomy (GTDB): domain Bacteria; phylum Pseudomonadota; class Gammaproteobacteria; order Burkholderiales; family Nitrosomonadaceae; genus Nitrosomonas. Next base: position 3,160 of record CAYXFV010000015.1, read on the forward strand.
GTCTCGCACTTGCTTTCGCCATTGCCCGTTATCTTCTGACCCGAAATCAAAGTTGCGCCCTCTTTGCCACACACTATTTTGAATTAACAGCACTTGCCAGGGAATTCAAACAAATCCGGAACGTGCATCTGGACGCAGTCGAGCATAAAAATCATATTGTCTTTCTGCATAAAGTTTCCGCAGGCCCGGCAAGTCGCAGCTACGGCCTCCAGGTCGCCGCATTGGCTGGCGTTCCAGGCGCCGCCATTCGAATCGCAAAAAAGCATCTGGCGGAATTGGAAAAAGACAGCTCAGACAAACAGCCACAACTGGATCTGTTTTTTGAGAACGATAGCAATGCAAGCGAGCATCATGTTTCAAACGAAGGTTTTATTGAAAATCCCGCTATTACTTTGCTGAAAACCATTTCACCTGATGAGCTGACGCCAAAACAAGCCCTTGAGCAACTCTACCGCCTCAAGCAGATGCTCAATGAACACCAGCAATAGGATGGTATAAAATTTCTCGTTTAATGCGCATGCCCATTCGGGCCATGAACATGTTGATGCGCGATTTCTTCTGTAGTCGCAGGACGTACATCAATTACCGTACAGGAAAAATTGAGCGCCATCCCTGCTAAAGGATGATTGCCATCAACAACGACTTTGTCATCCTCGATATCGGTTACTGTATAAACGATAAATTCATCTGAACCCTCCGGCGCACCTTCAAAGCGCATGCCAACGCTGACATTGTCAGGAAATGCGCTACGCGGCTCAATATGAATCAGATTGCCGTCATATTCACCGAAGGTATTTTCCGGTTCCATCGAAACCGTGCAGGAAAAACCCACTTCTTTATGATGCAGTGCTTCTTCCACCATAGGAAAAATACCGTCGTACCCGCCATGCAGATAACTGATCGGCTCATTCGTTTTTTCTATAATATTCCCTGATGTATCGGATAACTCGTAATGTAACGAAACCACGGTATTCTTTTCTATTAACATAGCTTTATTGAATCTCGGAAAAATTTAAATATTTAAAAACTGCTCAAAAGGGATTATCACGTATCCAGCACTGCTATCGCAACCGTCACAAGACCGATAATCAGATTTAATCCAATCAATACTCTGATCTGCACCAGCACAATGCCTGCCGATTGCCATTCTTCTGCGGCCACAGATCGCTTGAACTTACGGTATGCCGTAAAAAAAACATGGAGAAATATCAACGTCATCATCATGCCCAGTGCAACCATTAAATAGACATTGAATGACAATTTCCCCAATCCGCCCAGCTCGGCGATCATATGAAAACCGCTTGCCAGAATTATCGTTATCGACAACCATACCCAGTGAAAGAAATTGCCAAAAATAGCCTGCCAGAACTTAAACATCTCGGGTAGCTGCAACTGTTGATTAACCACAGGCCGCAACACCATATAAGCAAAAAACATGCCGCCAACCCAAATGATGACGCCTAATAAATGTAAAACTTTCAGGATTTCCATACTGATTCCTTCACGCAAACTCTGATCATTCAATGATTGATATCTCTGACCGCTTTAACCGGTGAGAAACTCTGCCGATGAATTCTGGTTACGCCGTATTTTTTGAGTGCGGCGATATGCGCTTTCGTAGGATAACCTTTATGTCGATCAAATCCATAGTGCGGAAAAAGCAAATGCTGTTCCATCATTTCCGTATCGCGCGTTGTCTTTGCCAGAATTGACGCGGCAGAAATTTCTGCAATCAGGGTATCGCCCTTGATGAGGGTATTCACCGGAATTTTGATTGATGGCGCATGACAACCGTCAACGAGAATGATATCCGGGGTAAGCGACAGCTGCTCAATGGCTCTTTTCATCGCCAGTAATGTTGCTTTCAATATATTCAGCCGATCAATTTCCACCACCGAAGCCGATGCCACAGCCCAGGCCAGAGCACGCTCTTTGATCATTGCAGCAAGATAAGTACGTTTTTTTTCGCTTAATTGCTTGGAATCCGCCAGGCCGACAATATTATGCGCTGGGCCTAAAACAACGCATGCCGCAACAACGGGGCCAGCCAGTGGCCCTCGACCCGCTTCATCAACACCACCGATCAATTGAGGCACTGCGCAGGAGATAGATTGTTTCGATAATGCTTTGCTTCCGTCGCCCAATAAATACTACACGCTTCTGGACGTACACATCAGCTTCGCTTCTGTAACCAACTGATCGTCAACCTCGGCCCGGACTGAATATTTCCACAATCCTCTTATCTGACGGTCCAGGGTCGCTTTGAGTATCAACTGATCTCCGGCCGTTACCGGTTTTTTGAAACGGACGCCATCAATGCCGACAAAATAATAAACCGAATCTTCTTTATTGGTATTTTCTTCTGTTTTCAGCGTCAGCAATGCCGCCGCCTGCGCCAGCGCTTCAACAATCAGCACACCGGGCATCACCGGATGGTGCGGAAAATGCCCCGCAAAAAAGGGCTCATTAATTGATACGTTTTTTAACGCAACAATATCCTTTCCCGCTTCAATAGAGATCACTCTATCTACTAACAACAATGGGTAACGATGCGGCAAATATTTCAGAATTTCATGGATATCCATTTTTATTTTTCCTTTCCTGGTGCAACGCGACCATCCAGCGCTTCAATAACTCGATCAGTGATATCAATCCGCTGACTGCGATACACCGAATCCTGCAGTTGCAAAATGAGATCAAAACGTTCTTTTTCAGCAATCCGCTTGACCGCTTTATCAATCAGATCAAGAATGACGCTATATTCTTCATTCTGGCGCGCCGTTAAATCCTCACGCATCTGGCGCTGCGCCCGCTGATAACTGCGACTCAGGTTAGCGAGCTCGCGCTCCAGTTCACGCCGGTCGGCATCATTCATGGCTGCGCCTTTCTTTTCCAGAGTTTCCTGCATTACCTTAGCCTGTTCAACCATTTCCTTTATTTCAGCATCCCGGGGGAGAAATTCCTGGTCAATTTTTTTATGCGCGGCCAATGCCGGTTGCGATTCACGCAGAATTTTTTCGGTGTTGACCACGCCTATTTTGATGCTCTCGGCATGAACGATGCCAGACGCTACCAGCGGTATCAGGGCAAACGCCATCAATAGCATATGCCGCCATAGGAAATGTATGTGCAACAGATACCCCCGGTTGGTCATTGCCTAAATTAGAACTGTTGTCCAAAAAGAAACTGAAATGTTTGTATATTATCTTCCGGTCTCTCATTAAGCGGCTTGGCAATACTGACTTTTAAAGGGCCCATCGGTGAAATCCAGGTTACCGAAAGACCTGCAGAATAGCGCATCAAATCATGAAATCCTTTTTCAATGGTGCCGTCAGCATGGTGTTTCGCTTTGAAGCTATCGAAAACCGTACCCGCATCGACAAAGGCACCCAGACGAACTGACCGGTCATCTTTCATGAATGGCATGGGAAACAATAACTCAAGATTTGCCACCACACGTTTGCTGGCGCCTAATGAGAACGTTCTGTCCGAATTCGGAATCCCCTCTCTCGGACCCAGCGAATTCAGGTCATATCCACGTATTGAATTATTACCACCGGCAAAAAAGTTCTTGAAGAAAGGCAGTGGTTTCCCGGCATACCCGTCGCCAATACCAAATTCCGTATTCAGAAATAACGTGAACATCTGAGTCAACGGAAAATACGTTCTCTGGTTATAGCTGACTTTGTAATAATTCAAGTCGGCCCCCGGGATACTGGCTTCGGCAAACAGGCGGTGCGTCGTTCCCGAAGTGGTGTATATGGCGCTATCGCGCCTGTCTCTTGCCCAACTGATCGTAACCGGGAGGTTATTCGTGGTACTGCCAAATTGCTCGACAAACCGGACAGTACGCGGCAGACTTTCTGCAAAAGTGTCTATGCTGGTTTGTTCAGCGCCCGCGCTGAATGACACGATGTCGTTTTCAGCAATGGGAATACCAAACCGCATAATGGCGCCTGTCGTTGTCGTCCTGAATGCATTCACTCTGGACAGCCGCGATGTATTCAGGTTTCTTCGGAAGACATCAAACCCCAGACTTACGCCATTGACTGTGAAGTACGGATTCGTAAACGATGCGGAATAAACACGATTAATCCTGCCGGTATTGATCTGCATACTGAAATGATTACCCGTACCAAAGATATTATCCTGTGAAACAGAACCATTCAGTATTAAACCTTCGCGATCCGAAAAACCTGCACCGAACATTACGGCACCCGTTGGTTTTTCGGTTACATTGACATTAATATCGACCTGATCCGGCGCATCGGGAACCGGCGGTGTCTCAATATCGACACTGTTAAAATAGAACAGCCGGTCAGTGCGCTGGCGGGAGAGGTTGATTTTCGATGTTGAATGCCATGCGCCCTCCATCTGCCGGAATTCACGGCGAATCACTTCATCCTTGGTACGATCATTACCGGAGATATTGATACGCCGAATGTAGACACGCCGCCCAGGATCGACAAAAAATGTAAACCCGGCCCGCTGATTTTCATGATCGAGGTCAGGGGCAGCATTGATATTGGCAAACGCATAACCGTCATCACCCAGACGATCGGTAATCAGTTTAATCGACTCAGTCAGTTTCTGACGCGCAAAAACATCTCCGGGTTGCAGCAATATCAGTTTTCTGAGCTCTTCTTCAGGCACCAGCAATTCACCGGCAAGTTTGATCTCAGATACGGTGTATTGTTTCCCTTCGGAGATATTGACGGTGATATAGATATCCTGCATGTCAGGCGTAATCGAAACCTGTGTGGATTCGATATCGAATTCCAGATAACCGCGATCCAGGTAATACGATCGCAGCGTTTCCATATCTGCAGATAGCTTCTGCTTCGAATACTGGTCGTTCTTGGTGAACCAGGTCAACAAACCCGGCGTCGTTAAGACAAAAAGATCACGCAGCGTTTTGTCATTGAAGGTTTCATTGCCGACAAAACTGATCTGCCTGATTCGTGCGGTGCGCCCTTCCTTGATATCGAAGTTGATCGCAACACGATTACGCTCCAAAGGCGTCGTTGTCGTCGTGATTTGAACGGCATACTTGCCGGTGCTGATGTATTGTCTTTTCAGCTCCTGTTCTGCACGATCCAGCATGGAACGGCTAAAGATCCGGGATTCTGACAATCCCGCCTGTTTCAGGCCATCCTTAAGCTTTTCTTTATCAAATGCCTTTGCGCCTGTAATATTGATCTGTGCTATGGCCGGACGTTCTTCAACTTGTACGATGAGTACGCCGTTTTCAGTCTTCAGTTTGACATCTTTAAAAAAGCCGGTTGCATATAAGGCTTTAACCGCAGCAGTCGCTTTTGCTTCATCCAGCGTATCCCCAACCTTCACCGGCAGATAACTGAATACCGTGCCGGCCTCAGTCCGTTGAATGCCTTCAACACGAATATCGACAACAACGAATGCCGTACTCGCCCAGGTTGAAAAAGCGCACAAAAATATAACCAGCGCAATAAGATATTTAAGTATCATTTTTTAACCAGTGGTAAGGCGGCTAATATCGTTATAAATTGCAAATGTCATCAACGTAAATAACATGGCCAAACCAACCTTCTGGCCGATAATCACGGCCTTTTCCGAAACCGGTGATCCTTTAATTATCTCAATCGTATAATACATCAAATGTCCACCATCCAGAACCGGGATGGGCAGCAGATTCAACACTCCCAAACTGACGCTGATCAACGCCAGAAACGCCATATAGGAAACCAGTCCCATTTGCGCGGATTGCCCGGCATAATCCGCGATGGATATCGGGCCGCTGACATTCTTCCAGGATACATCGCCAAAAATCATTTTATACAGCATGCGCAATGTCAGCACCGTCGTTTCCCAGGTTTTATCCAGTGCCTTCCTGACGGCCTCATCCGCCGGATACGTGACCATCACGCGCAAAGCTTCAAAAGCGAATTGGTCAATTACCGGCATGATACCGATTCGACCGATCGTCCGACCCTGTTCGGTCTGCACCTCGGGCGTTACACTTAATTGAATCATCTGACCGTGGCGCAGAATCTCCAGAACCATCGTGCGACCGGGATTCGATTGGATTTCCGGTACGAATTCCATCCAGCTGTAAACCGCTTTATCATCGACCGCAATGACTTCATCACCCACCATCAATCCGGCACGCTCGCCCGCGCTTCCCGACATGACTTCAGCGATAATAGGCTTAATTTCCGGTTGGTAGGCACTAAATCCTATTATTCCGAGTACATCACCCGCCAGCTCGTCGGGATGGATGCTGCTCAAATCCAGCTGCCGCCAATTGATTTCTCCGCGCGGATTAAGCGTCTCCACTGTGATATCCGCAGATTGATTGACCGCGTCGCGTAACAGCGTCCAGCGAACATCCTGCCAGCTTTCAACGGTTTCATTCTTAATCCGCACAATTGTTTCGCCTTCCTCGAACTGTGCCTGGGCTACGGGTGTATTGGGTACGATGGAACCGATAATCGGTTTGACGCCTTCAACACCCAGAATAAACATCAGCCAGTACAGGACTATCGCCAGCAGAAAATTAGCCAGCGGGCCAGCCGCAACAATAGCGAACCGCCTTCCAACAGGCTGGCGATTAAATGCACGGGATAAGTCTTTCTCCGGTACGCGACCTTCATTCTCATCAAGCATTTTGACATAGCCGCCGAGCGGAATAGCCGCGACAACCCATTCCGTCTGATCCTTACCGATACATTTGCGGAAAATCGGCTGACCAAAACCGACTGAGAATCGCAACACCTTCACCCCATTCCACCGGGCAACCAGATAATGTCCGAATTCATGAAAAGTGATCAGTACGCCTAAGGCTACGATAAATGCGATCAGAGTAAAAAGTATTGACATGTCAGTTTATTGTTATGCGCGGGGGAAAAGCTATTTTTTATCATTCATCAGTCAATCCTATCGCTGGAAATAATTCCGCATCTATCTCTATGCATTCGAGTATAGGCACGTCATTCAAAATCATTATCTTACCATTAGAAAAAAACAGCAGCACAGAAAAATGACTATGATCAGTTTTATCTACTTGCGTACAGCAAGCCAATCCCGGGCAGTTTCACGTGCGGTGTTATCCACGCTCAACACGTCGCTCAGCGTGTGAATCTCCTGCTGTTTCACATTTCGCATGACATATTCGATCATAGCCGGAATAGCTATAAAAGGCATTTTTTCATCAAGAAACGATGCAACAGCCACTTCATTGGCCGCATTGAGCACTGCGGGCATATTGCCACCCATTTCAAGCGCATGATAAGCCAGCCTCAGACATGGGAACCGCTCAAAATCCGGCGGCTCAAAATCCAAATGCGCAACATCAAACATATTGAGCGATGCAACGCCACTTTCGATTCTTTCGGGATAACCCATCGCATGCGCTATCGGTGTGCGCATATCGGGATTGCCCAGCTGTGCCAGGACCGATCCATCCACATATTCAACCATGGAATGAATAACGCTTTGCGGATGAATAACAACCTGAATATTGTCGGGAGGAACATTGAAGAGCCAGTGCGCTTCTATAACCTCAAGTCCTTTATTCATCATGGTTGCGGAATCTACTGATATTTTCCGGCCCATATCCCAATTCGGGTGTGCGCAGGCTTGCGCAGGCGTTACATGCGCCAGGGAATCCTGTGATGTCTTTCTGAACGGACCACCGGATGCAGTCAGCAAAATGCGCCGGATGCCCTTTTCCTTCAGGTTTCCGTTAAAGTCATGCGGCAGTGATTGATGTATCGCATTATGCTCGCTGTCAATCGGTAATAATACCGCGCGATGCTTTTTGACCGCATCCATAAAAATCCGCCCCGCCATCACCAGTGTTTCTTTATTGGCGAGCAGCACAAGCTTGCCGGTTTGCGCCGCAGCAAATGTCGGCCTTATACCCGCAGCACCGACTATTGCCGCCATAACGACATCGACTTCAGGCAGCGAAGCGACTTTTTCCAATGACTCGACACCTGATAGTACAACGGTGTCCAATCCCGCCTGTCTGATCGATTCTTCCAGCTGTTGCGCGGATACAGAATCCAACATTACTGCAAATTGCGGTTTAAATTGACTGCATTGCGACAGCATCTTCTCAACATTGTTATTGGCTGTCAGTGCAAGAACCTTGAAACGATCTGGGTGCCGATGAACCACATCCAGCGTGCTTTCACCGATACTGCCGGTTGACCCCAGGACAGTCAAATGACGAATAGTATTCATAATTGATAAAAATCAAAAACCTGCATGGCCAGCGCAGCAATAGGCAATGCAGCAGTCAATGCGTCAATGCGATCCAGAATACCGCCATGACCGGGAAGAATCGTGCCGCTGTCTTTTACCCCTGCCTGTCGTTTTATAAGCGACTCAAACAGATCGCCCACAATACCGAATATTGTCAGAATGATCAGTAGTGGAATCAGCATGGTCAAGTACGCATCACTGGCGAAAACAAAACCCCATACAAAACCGTACGCGATAACAGCAAGCATTGCGCCGGCGACACCTTCCCAGGTTTTTCCAGGACTGATGTGATAGGCGAGTTTGTGCTTACCGTAAGCTCGCCCGGCAAAATAGGCGGCAGTATCAGAAATCCAAATCGTCGCCATGAAACCCAATAGCAGTACCGGACTAATGACACGCAACTGATATAACGCAAGTGCAGTGGGAATCAATACCAGCCAGCCGATCAGCATTAATACCAGTGTATTGTTAACCTTGTGCGGATGTTTTAATTGAAAGGGAACATAACCCACCCAGAACAGTGCGGACAGGATATAAATCCCGATCATCGCCGATGTATGGACATTGATTGCCGCCGCTTCACTGAGCAGGAACAACAACTCCCCCCCAATCAGCGTCGTCAGAATCATAAATATAATCGTGTTTTTAACCGAGAAGCCGGCCAGATTACACCATTCACGCGAACCTATTACGGTCAGCACCAGCAACAAGGTTGCCCAGAAAATATCCTGCAGATACAACAAGGCCAGCAAAAAAAGCGGCAATACAATTACTGCCGTAAGGATGCGCGCTTTTAACATGGATATCCTTTTATCAAAAGGAAAATACCTGAGTATTTGTAGATGTCATAATCAACATGAGCAACGGATATCCGGTATGCATCAAATGCACAACATGACTCACTGCCGAATCTGCTCACTCGTTTGTCCGAAGCGGCGCTCACGCTGCTGATAAGACCGAATGGCCAGATCAAGCTCCTTTGCATCAAAATCCGGCCAAAGCGTATTGGTAAAATATAATTCTGTATAAGCAAGCTGCCATAACAGAAAATTACTGATACGATATTCTCCCCCGGTCCGAATAAACAAATCTGGCTCAGGCGCATAATTCATGGACAAATATCGCGTGAGATCTTCTTCCTTGAATTGCGCTGGCAAATCATGGGCATTGGATTCCTTCACGACTTTTCTCATTGCCTGCATGATATCCCATCGACCACCATAATTTGCTGCAATCGTGAGCGTGAGTTTGGAATTATGCGCTGTCAGCCGCTCGCCCTGATGAATGAATTCCACGATTCTGGATTCAAACCGCGATATATCACCAATGACTTTGAAACGAATGCCCTTTTCATGCAACTTGGTCATTTCCAGCTCCAAAGCACCGGCAAACAGCTGCATCAGAAACGAAACCTCGTCTGCAGGTCTGCGCCAATTTTCGCTGCTGAATGCAAACAGCGTCAGATATTCGATGCCATGATCAGAACAGGACTTGATGATATTCCGGACTGTTTCCACGCCTTGCTTATGTCCAGCCATTCGTGGCATCAACCGTTTTCTTGCCCAACGCCCATTACCATCCATAATGATTGCAATATGTCGCGGCATCGGTTCTGCTTCAGGTATTTCTCGCATGGAGCCTTGTACCTAGAGACATATCAGATTGCCATCAATTCAGCTTCTTTAGCCTGTAAGACCTTTTCAATTTCGGCGATATAGTGGTCGGTTAATTTCTGAATTTCATCCTGGCCGCGCCGCTCATCATCTTCAGAAATTTCCTTGGATTTTGTCAACTCTTTGAGATGCGCATTTGCATCACGACGAATATTCCGCATCGCAACACGCACATTTTCGGCTTCATGTTTGACAACCTTAGTCAATTCCTTGCGACGCTCTTCTGTCAGGGGCGGCATGGGAACGCGGATAACCTCTCCGACAGACATCGGATTGAGCCCCAGATCAGAATCACGTATTGCTTTCTCGATGGCACTCACCATTTTCTTTTCCCATGGAATAACACCGATGGTGCGCGCATCAATCAAATTAACGTTTGCAACCTGATTGATCGGCGTTGGCGTGCCATAATAATCGACCGTGACATGATCAAGCAAACCCGCATGCGCTCTTCCACTTCTTACTTTGCCCAAATCAACCTTCAGCGCTTCCAGGCTCTTCTGCATTTTTTGCTCAGCAGATTTCTTTACATCAGCAATCATAATTTTTTTCCAATAAGCAACGTCATAATCAGCATTAAAAAGTGAATAAGAGACCAGATTTTTGCCTCATCGGATTTCAGCGGTTTATATCACCACGTGAGTTCCTTCATTTTCTCCAATTATAATGCGTTTCAGCGCACCCGATTTAAATATGCTGAACACATTCAATGGCAGTTTCTGGTCCCTGCAGAGCGTCAATGCAGTTGCATCCATCACCTGAAGATTTCTGGCGATCGCTTCATCAAATGAAATTTTCTGATAACGCGTTGCTTGAGGATCTAATGCGGGGTCATCCGTATAAATACCGTCGACCTTGGTTGCCTTCAACATGATATCCACATTCATTTCCATGCCACGCAATGCCGCAGCCGTGTCTGTGGTAAAGAACGGGTTTCCTGTGCCTGCGGCAAAAATGACAATCCAACCCTCCTTCATGTAACGCATCGCTTTGTTACGAACATAGGGCTCAACAACCTGCTCTATCCGGAGAGCAGATTGTATGCGGGGCACCAGATTCGCCTGTTTCATCGCATCCTGCAATGCCAGTGCGTTCATTACTGTTGCAAGCATACCCATGTAATCGGCAGTAACCCGCTCTATACTGTCATTTGTGGTTTTCATGCCACGAAAAATATTACCGCCGCCCACCACAATAGCAATCTCAACACCCATGCCATTGATTTCCTTGATTTCGGCAACAATTCGGTTGACAACAGACTGATTGATACCGTAGCTGTTATCGCCCATCAGGGCTTCCCCTGATAACTTCAACAGAATGCGTCTATATTGAGGTGTCATAAATTTGGCAATTTAAAGGGCTCTGGTCGTAATTTTCTTATTTTGTCTGCCCCATTTGCGCTTTGACTTCTTCAGCAAAATTTTCGACTTTCTTTTCGATACCTTCACCCACGATATACATCGTAAAATCATTTACTGAGGCAGATTTCTGTGCCAGCAGTTTTTCCACCATGAGGTCGGGGTCTTTGACAAACGGCTGTCCTAATAAGGTCACTTCAGCCAGAAATTTGGCGATTCGGCCTTCAACCATTTTTTCAATGATATTAGCCGGTTTTCCGCTTTCAGCGGCCTGTGCAGTAAATATCTGCCGTTCGTGCTCAAGCACTTCCGGCGATACCTGATCCTTGTTAACACACATAGGCTTACTTGCGGCAATATGCATCGCCAGATCCTTGCCAAGCGTTTCATCACCGCCATTATAATCAATCATCACGCCGATCTTACTGCCATGCAGATAAGATGCCAGTCGACCTGAAGTCACGTGATTCGCACAGCGACGAATACTGATATTCTCACCGAGTCTCATAATCAGCGCCTTGCGTGTATCTTCAACCGCTTCACCGTTGAGAAATACAGCTGCCTCCAGTGTCTGCGTATCCGTAATTTTCTTGGAAGCGACCAATTCAGCCAGATTACTGGCGAATTTGATAAAGTCATCGTTTTTAGCAACAAAATCGGTCTCGCAATTGACTTCTACCAATGCGCCGCTCTTTCCGTCAGCTGAAATATAAACGCCAACCACGCCTTCTGCGGCAACACGACCTGCCGCCTTGCTCGCTTTTGCACCACTTTTGATTCTCAGGAGATCTTCAGCCGCTTTCATATCACCGTCAGTTTCAACCAGCGCTTTCTTACATTCCATCATGCCCAGCCCTGTCGACTCACGTAACTCTTTTACCATGCTTGCGGAAATCGCCGCCATATTTCATTACTCCAAACTATATATTAAAATTCAGTATCGTTACTTTGAAATGGTGAACTTCCTCTTCTTTGACGACTTTCTTAACCGCTCATCGCTGCGCTACTGCGTATCATCAAAGAAGCTTGAAAACCGGAGAGATCCGCATCAATCCGGTTCGCAACACAATGGTTATTCTTCAGCTTCAGCAACCATTTCAACGATTTCCTGGATCGCCTGATTACGTCCTTCCAGAACAGCGTCCGCCACACCGCGGGCATATAAGCGTATCGCCCGGCTGGAATCGTCGTTTCCTGGAATAATGTAATGCAACCCGTCAGGATTATGATTGGTATCCACAACACCAATCACCGGAATACCTAATTTTTTGGCCTCGGTGATAGCGCCTTTCTGATAACCCACGTCAACCACGAACAATGCATCCGGCAAGCCTTTCATGTCTTTGATTCCACCCAGACTTGCATTCAATTTCGCCAGTTCACGCTGCAAATCGAGTGCCTCTTTTTTGATCATTTTATCTAGCGTGCCGTCCTGAACCATTGTTTCCATGTCCTGAAGGCGCTTAATAGACAACTTGATTGTCTTGAAATTGGTCAGCATGCCGCCAAGCCAGCGCTGATCAACATAAGGTGAGCCACAGCGCATCGCTTCTTCACGAATAATATCGCGTGCCTGACGTTTGGTACCCACGAATAAAATCACGCCCTTATTTGTAGACAACTGGCGAACGTATTTCATGGTATCTTGATATAATTCCAGCGTACGTTCCAGATTGATAATGTGGATTTTGTTGCGATGGCCGAAGATATAAGGGGCCATTTTGGGATTCCAGAAGCGTGTTTGATGACCGAAGTGAACGCCTGCTTCCAGCATTTGCCGCATTGTAATTGACATAAATTTCCTCCAAAGGGTTGAGCCTCCATCTGCCATGTGAATTTGAAATTGCCAAACACAATTTCAACACCCTCTTAATTAAAGCAGATGTGCGATAGTGATATAAATAATATTGTTTTGCTGTGCCGACTTTCTTATATCCAAGCCCAGCAACCGCATATTATAGCATTTTCCCGCCCGCACTCAAGCCAGCGGAATGGGTTTGCATCCCTGCGTAAGCTATTCGTGCGACCAGCAACAAGCCATTGCTCATGATAAATGGCTAATCAGTATCCTTTCTCATCAACCCGAAGCCTTTATTGATGCCGACTCAGCGGGGCTTCGACAAACAGATACTGCCGTCATCCCAGCACGGGGAAGCACTCATGTCGCGCAGGAAGAATTTCCCATTTTTATTTTCAGGCGCTCAAGACTCAGAATTCTGACATGCTTGTTATTGACTATAATTATTGCTTCCTCCTGCAACTTTGAGAAAGCACGGCTGACGGTCTCCAGTTTCAAACCGAGATAGCTGCCGATTTCTTCACGCGTCATCCGCAGATGAAAATCTGTTTCGGAATACCCCCGGATTGAAAAGCGCCGCGATATATTCAACAAAAATGACGCCAATCGTTCTTCAGCTTTCATACTGCCGAGTAACAGCATGATGCCATGATCGCGCACGATTTCCCTGCTCATGATTTTGTGAAAATGATTCATCAGCGACGGAATAGTCCGGCTGATGTCTTCAAGTTTAGAGAATGGAATTTCACATACTTCGCTGTCTTCCAAAGCAACGGCATCGCAGGTGTGTATATCGGCGCTTATCGCATCCAGACCGAGCAGTTCTCCCGTCATGTGGAATCCTGTCACCTGTTGACGTCCATCTTCCTCCGATATACACGTTTTCAGAAAACCGCTCTTAACCGCATACAGCGCCTGAAATTTTGCTCCGGTGCGGTGCAGGTAGCCGCCGCGTTGAATCTTACGTTTATGAACAACCACGTCGCCCAGCATCTCTACTTCTTCATCATTCAGGCCAACGGGCAAACATAACTCACGCAAACTGCATGTCGCGCAGCTCGAGCGTATCTGTGCAACATTAAAATCTTTAGCTGAGAATCGTTCTGGCAACAAAATGTATTCCGTCTTTTTGAAAGTTTAAGTTCTAGTCGTTAATTTTAACCACACTGAATGATCAACTATTTTCGTATAATTTTACTGTCATTAAAGGCGTGTGTGTTGAGTTTTCTGCGTTGAAAGCTTAGGGATCGTCATAACGTTATGCGTTTTTTGCAACGCATTTCCCTGTTGACACTTCGCATATGAACATCATTCATGCAACCCATTCACGACATTAGATTTCAAAGCATCCGCATCACGTCACAATAAGCCGCTGAATCGAAAACAATTACCTGTAATTGCGTGGCAAGGGATTTTCCCAAGACGATCTATTACGTCACTCGGTTATTCATGTGTTGATTTGTTATGAAAGCGCCAATCCGCTTCACATTGGCCATGAAGAAACAACGATTACCGCAAATGCCAGTTTTTATTTATTGACCGCATTTGCAGCATTTTTTGACAACTACTTGAGAAGTATTGGCGATGAAATCAGAGCGATAAGTAATAAGAATACTCAGACAAAACCGCCTTCGATACCATGCCAGGAAATTGATCGAATCCCCTGGCACGGAAATTATATTTTACTCGCCCCTGCGTTTACTTCACCTCGCTGTTAGCAAGCAGATACTCTGCGAGACGATCGGCGGCCTCACCCTGGATATTTGGAAATGCGGGCATTTTCATGCTGCCTTTTTGGAACTTGTTCTTCAAAGCGTCCTTATTGGCGACTTTTTCACTCAGGATCATGGCCACATCCCCTCTCAACGGCTTGTGACACTCGGTACAAACCGTACTGAAAATCCGCTCCCCGCTCGCATCCGCTGGTGGCGTATAATCCCTGCTGGCGCCACAACCTACTAACGCAATTAGAACAAATGAACTCAATAGAATGCCAATTTTTTTCATCTTCAACTCCCAGATTCTCTCTTTTTAAAAAAACGATATTTTATTTTTGTGCCAAACTTTATCTCTTATCTTATCCCGTATTAACTTCATCAGGACATTCTGAAACGAATTGTTCGCCCGCCTCAAGCCGCTGAATGAATGACCATACTTAGCGATGCAGTCATTTGTCAAATAAAAATCAACATAGAAACACTGAATCAGCTACCGTAGAGCACCCCTGATGACGCGATTATTCTACACGTTACCCCGGCAAATCCGTTAATTAAAATCGAAATGCTTTCAGCGCATCTTGTCCGATTTGGAGCTGTGCTCACACCTGGAATTATCTGTAATCACACAGATGCATCACACCTGTTTTTCTTAACAATTTCTTTATACTTACTGTGCTATCGTGCGCGACAGTACAGAAAGGATACAGCAAGATTCTTTTATTTTTGGCAAAGGAATCAACGCAATTTTTAAAAATGAAAACAAGCAACCCATCACAAGTTGATACAAAGTGAATCGTTGCGTATATGGATAGTTTTATTCATAAACATTACTAACCAACAGTTTAATTAAGTTAAATCGCTTTAAATAAGGAGATAGCATGTTTAAGAAAATAAGCGTTCCTATCATTTTGATGATACTCGCTTTAATTTTTAGCACCCCAATTGCTGCTGATGACACAGTGGAAGACTTCCAAGTATGGGGAAATATTACGGCAACTGGTAATTTTGGTTTCATTGATTCACAAAAACCGGATTTAAAAAAATTCAGATGGTGGATGGAAGGACAAGGGCGTTTCGGTAATGATGCCGATCAGTTTTCTCAAGGCATCATACGTCCGGGCGTGGGTTATAACGTTACCGATAAGCTGAGTTTATGGGGAGGCTATGCTTTTATACCAACTGCTGAACCGTTTGCACTCAAGACCGGAAGAAAATTTGATGAGCATCGGATTTGGCAACAAGCAATCTGGTCTGATAACACCCCATTCGGAAGATTAACGATACGCAGCCGTTTTGAACAGCGTTTTTTTAATCATACCGCACCTGTCCCAGGCAACAATCCGGTAGCGCATCGTTTTCGTCAGTTAATAAAATTAGCCATGCCGTTGGCACAGATTGATCCCAATCTTAGTTTTATCATTCAGGATGAGTTATTTATAAACATGACTACGATGCATGAAGGCTTTATTAATAGCGGTTTTGATCAGAACAGGGGATTTGTCGGATTAGGCTATAAAATTAATCAAATTGCCGTTGCTGAGCTGGGTTACATGAATCAATATCTCAACAGACCCCATAGCGCCCGCCCCGACCAAATGCAGCATATCTTAGGGGTTAATTTATTTCTGAACTTCTAATCATAAATAATAAGTGCTCCGCATCACACATAACCTCCTGTTCCAGGAAGGTTAATATCATTCTTGAATATTTTGTAATACACAACAAAAACAATCTACGCTTTCAAGGTATCAGTGCTAACGATACCAACAATTAATCGCCGGTCAATTCGATACAAACATTTGACCGGTTTCTTTTCTACACATCAGGCACACACGAATTGCACCCGGATTCGATAGGAAAAGCTTCCCGATACTCGATTCTCTTACCACGACCAATACAGAGAAGCCTATCGATTACTGATAAACATTTCAACCGAATTCGCTCCAGTTAGTAATAATGGCAATAATTCTAACAACACAAAAAAGTTAATGGGTAAAATGATATTTAATCGACCTTAACTCAAAGGTGTTTTTTGGAAGACATACCGCTTTATATCTTACTAATAATATTATTCGTATTATTAATTCTTTCAGGCTTCTTTTCACTGTCTGAAACCAGCATGATGGCGATCAACCGCTACCGCCTCAAACATCTGGCAAAACAGGGGCATCGAGGCGCGCGGCTGACCATACGTTTACTCGACAAAACGGACCGGCTGCTGGGCGTAATCCTGCTGGGCAACAACCTGTTGAATACCGCATCGGCCACACTGGTGGCCGTCATTATCGCCATGCTGTTCGGACAGAGCGAGCTGGCTTTACTGGTCGGCACGATTTGCATCACCTTCGCCATCTTAATTTTCAGTGAAATCACCCCAAAAGTCATCGCCGCGGCTTATCCCGAGCGTATTGCGCTCTCTGTCAGCTATGTCCTGACCCCGCTGCTCAAACTACTCTACCCCATCGTATGGTTTGTCAATCTGTTTGTCAGTGGACTTTTACTGCTGCTACGGCTCAACCCCCAACAGGGAACGTCCGCCACACAGACGATCAGCACCGAAGAGCTCAGAACACTCGTGCTTGAAGGCAGTCACTTTATCCAGAAAAAGCACCAGAGCATGCTGCTGAACCTGCTTGATCTTGAAACGGTCACGGTGGACGATGTTATCGTCCCGCGCAGCCAGATCGAGGCGATAGACCTCACGGCCGATGACGAAACCATCCAGCGGCAATTATTGACCTGTCATCACACACGCCTGCCGGTATACCGCGAACGCATGGAAAATATCGTCGGCGTCATTCATACGCGCAAAGTATTGAATCATATGCGGAGCGGACCAATTACCGCAGCCACGCTGGAAAAGATCATGCAGCAACCCTACTTTATTCCGTCCGGCACACCGTTGTTTACACAACTCCAGATTTTCCAGGAAAACAGGAAAAGAATCGGCATGGTTGTCGATGAATACGGTGATTGGATGGGACTCGTTACGCTGGAAGACATCCTGGAAGAAATTATCGGCGAATTCACAACACCGGCTCCCACGCATGCCAGCACTTATGCTCGGCAGGAAGATGGCAGCTATCTTATCGAAGGCAGCGTACTGCTGCGCGACCTGAACCGCAAGCTCGACATGCGGTTTCCGCTGGACGGACCTAAAACGCTGAACGGTTTGATTCTCGAATACCTCAAGGATATTCCGGAAAGCGGCACCGGGCTGAATATCGCCGGCTACTCCATGGAAATACTGCAAGTCAAAAACCAGGCCGTCAAGACCGTCAAAATACACCCCTATTCCACAACAGCGGAATCATTATCTGAATGAGATCCCGCTTTTAAAATGCGTCAGGAATGGCCCATGCCTCCCCGGGTTACGAACAGCAAATACACCAATCAATTTCAAGTTTAACTTCAATTAATTTTAGTTATATTTTCATGTGCTTTATAGTATAAAATTGCCAAAATTTTTAACAACATGCTTCGGGTTTCTTACGCAATGCAGGTGCAACAATTTTCATTACCGATTCGGGTATATTATCAGGACACTGATGCAGGTGGCGTCGTCTATCACTCGACACACCTGAATTTTATGGAACGCGCCCGTTATGAATGGTTACGCGACCTGGGTTACGACGTGCACGAATTAATCAATACGCACAAATTACAGTTTATGGTGCGCTCTCTTGAAATCGAATATTTCAAACCCGCCATATTGGATGACCTGCTCCATATTACCGTCAACGTGATTGATATGGGCAGAAGCCGTATCTCCATTGCGCAGGAAATTCTGCGCGACCAGACACGTTTAGTAAGCGCCACGATTCACGTGGTATGCGTCGATACCGAGATCCTGAAACCGATCAGAATTCCACCCCATCTACGAGAAAAAATAGAGACACCGACATGAACACAACTGTAACCGAGGATTTATCGCTTTTTTATCTGATCAGCAGCGCCAGCGTATTTGTCCAACTGGTCATGCTCCTGCTCCTTTTGGCTTCACTGCTATCCTGGTGGTATATCTTCCGGAAATTATTCGTCCTGCGCGACGCAATCCGGCAAAGCGATGAATTTGAGGACTATTTCTGGCGGGGCGTGGACTTAAACACGTTATATCAGCGCGCAACCACTTCGCGCTACACAGCGGGCAGCATGGAACGCATTTTCATATCGGGTTTCGGCGAATTCAGCAAACATCCACCGGGCACAGATGTTGACATGATCATGGAAAGCACGCGCCGCGCGATGCAAGCCACGTATCAACGCGAAATGGACAGACTGGAAACGCATTTGTCCTTCCTGGCCACCGTCGGTTCGGTAAGCCCTTACGTTGGCCTGCTGGGTACGGTATGGGGCATCATGAATTCATTCCGCAGCCTGTCCAATATTTCCCAGGCCACTATCGCACATGTCGCCCCCGGTATTGCCGAAGCGCTGATTGCAACGGCAATGGGTCTGTTTGCCGCAATCCCGGCAGTGATTGCCTATAACCGTTTTGTCAGCGATACCGAAAAACTGGCAACCCGGTTTGAAAGTTTTATGGAAGAATTATCCAACATCCTTCAGCGCAGAGCTTCGCACTAATCCATACGTATAAGGAATCCGATAATAATGGCCCGCCGCATCAAACGCCAACTCAAAAATGAAATGAACGTGGTGCCCTATATCGATGTCATGCTGGTACTGCTGATCATTTTCATGATCACCGCGCCGATGATCAACCCCGCGCAAATCGAGCTGCCACAGATCGGCAAATCCTCAACAGCACCCGCCGCACCGCTTGAAGTCATCATCAAAGCAGATAACAGCCTTGCCTTACGCGACCGTGCGCAGACGAGTACCGAATCGTTCGTCACGCATCAGCAGCTGGTCGACGCCGTGAAGCGCAAGCAGTCACAGAATGCAGACCAGCCGGTGGTGATTGCCGCCGACAAAAGCGTGCGCTATGAAGAAGTCATCAAAGTCATGGATATCCTGCAACAACATCAGGTGCAAAAGATCGGCCTGCTGGCCCAGCCGAAATGATCAGGCCGGATAGATTAAACGGTCATGAACGCAGGTAAATCACGAAACACATCTGAAAAGGAACCGGGCTCATTACCGGCAGCCGCGCTCGCCGTATTGGTGCATATTGCATTCATTGGCTTGCTGATCTTCGGTTTTCACTGGAAGGAAACGCCGCCAGAAGGCATGATGGTCGAGCTGTGGCAGGATCTGCCGATACAGCCCATCGTCCCGCAGCCGCAGCAACCGGTTGCCAAAACCACGCCACCGCCAGTGCCGCAGCCACCGCCGCCCAAACAACCACCAAAACCGGCGCCAGAACCCCAACCAGCACCAGCGCCCACACCTGAACCCAAGGCAGCGCCAAAACCCGAGCCGGTCAAGCCACAACCTGCGCCGCCCAAACGCCCGGATATCGAAATCAAGGAAAAGGAAGCCAAAGCCAAAGCAAAAGCTGAAGCGGAACGGGTGCAACGCGAACGGGAAGAGCAGAAAAAACGCGAAATCGAAGAACAGAAGAAGCGCGAACAGGAAACACAGCGCAAGCGTCAGGAAGAAGAGCAGAAGAAGAAACGCGAACAGGAGTCGCAAAAAAAACGTGAGCAGGAAGCGCAAAAACAACGCGAAGAAGAAGCCCTGAAAAAACGCCAGGAAGAAGAACAAAAGCAGCGTAAACAGGAAGAACAAAAAAAACGGGAGCAGGAAGCACAACGCAAACGTGAACAGGAAGAAAAAGCCCGGCAAGCACAACAGGCTGCGGCGGCTGCCGCTGCTGCACGGACGCAGGTTGCCAGTGAAATCGGCAAGTACAAAGCGATGATCATGGCCAAAATAAAAAGCCGGATCGTCATGCCGCCGGACCTGCCAGGCAATCCTGCGGTAGAGTTTAACGTTACACTGTTACCTGGCGGCGATATCCTGGATGTCCGGCTGCGTAAAAGCAGCGGTCATCCGTCATTCGACAGCGCAGTGGAACGTGCGATACACCTGTCCAAGCCCTTGCCGCTGCCACCTGATCCGGCATTGTTTAACGAATTCCGCAACCTGAATGTCATCGTACACTATCTGGAATGATTGCTATAATCCGCTATAATTTTTGCATTTTTAAAATTCTTACAGCCATGTCAACGTACCCGTATTCGCTTCGACGCACCGTTTATCATGTTGCATTCCTGATTCTGTTCTGGCTTGCCTGCACGCCGGCACATTCCCGGTTGAATATTGAAATTTTTGGTGGCGGCGCAGACCGGATACCGATTGCGATTGTTCCGTTTGCCGACGAAAACAGCCTTCAGCAAAGCATTACCGAAGTGGTTTCCGCCGATCTGTACCGTAGCGGTTTGTTCCGCATGGTTGATTCGGGCGGTTTGAGGCCGCACTCGCCAGCGGAAGTTGTCTACAACAACTGGTCTGAGCGCGGCGCAAGCGCTCTGGTGATCGGGCGCACGACGCTGATGCCCAACGGACAAGTGGAAGTGCAATTCCGCCTGATGGATGTCGCCAGACAATCGCAGCTTGCAGCGCATGCCGCCGTCGTACCCATGACACAACTGCGCGCCGCCGCGCATCACATCGCCGACATTATTTACGAAGCGCTGACCGGTGAAGTCGGTGTTTTCAGTACACGTATCGCCTACGTTCTGAAGCACGGCAATAAATACGCCTTGCAGATTGCTGATGCGGACGGCTACAACGAACATTCGATCATTGAATATACCGAACCGATCATTTCTCCGGCATGGTCGCCCGACGGCAGTCAGATCGCTTATGTTTCCTTTGAAAACAAAAAACCGGTTATTTACGTCCAGACACTGGCGACACGGCAACGCAGAGCCGTCGCCAACTTCTCCGGCAGCAACAGCGCACCGGCATGGTCGCCGGACGGCAGAAAACTGGCTGTCGTATTATCCCTGCATGGCGGCTCGCAGATCTATCTCATCAATGCGGACGGCAGTGGGCTGCAACGCCTGACCCGCACAACCAGCATTGATACCGAACCGAGTTTTTCACCGGACGGACGCCACATCATTTTCACATCCGATCGTGGTGGCAGCCCGCAGATCTACCGCATATCGGCAACCGCATCCGAATCGAACGCAGCCGAACGACTGACATTCGAAGGCAATTACAACGTCAGCCCGGATTTCAGTCATGACGGCAGAAGTTTTACATTTATTCACCGGCATAACGGCCGTTTTAATATCGCTGTGCAGGACATCGCCACGCGCCAGATGCAGATCCTGACCAACTCACAATTTGACGAATCCCCGAGCTTCGCACCGAATGGCAGAATGATCTTGTACGCCACAGAAATTGGCGGGCGTGGTATATTATCGGCAGTTTCCAGGGATGGGCAGACGCGGCAGAATTTATCTGTACAAACAGGCGATATCAGAGAACCGGCATGGGGGCCGTTGCTAAGAAAACGCTGATATTTTGCTCGGCAACGCACAGAATGCGAAAAAGCGCAATCTGAAAATCGGCAATTCCCCAAAAACAGAAAATGATGGATATGTTTTGTTTTTTTATAAAGGAGCAGTAAATGAAAAAAATAGCGGGTGTATTGGTTATTAGTTTATTATCAGCGTGCGCCAGTCAGACGACACAACCTACTGAAGTAGATGATTACTCAACAGGCGGTTATAGCGGCAGCGGTAGTGGTGCGGACAGCAGTGCATACGGTTCAAGCGGTTCAGGTTTTTATCCCATGAATGACCCCGGCAGCATCTTATCGCAACGCAGTGTCTATTTCGATTACGACAGTTTTTCCGTAAAAAGCGAATACCGCGACATGGTGATTGCTCACGCGAACTTCCTGCGTGACAACCCTAATGCTCAAGTGATTCTACAAGGCAACACCGATGACCGTGGCAGCCGCGAATACAATCTGGCGCTCGGTCAACGCCGTGCCGACAGCGTTAAAAACATCATGACGCTGTCCGGTGCCTCGAATGCACAAATCGAAGCGATCAGTTTCGGCGAAGAGAAACCGCGTGCTTATGGCAACGGTGAATCAGCCTGGAGTCAGAACCGCCGCACAGATATTGTCTATCGAGGTGAATAAAAAATGCTGATACGCGTTTTCTGTTTACTGCTGCTGATCGGCAGCAGTACTGCCTACGCAGGGTTATTTGGCGATGACAAGGCGCGCGGGCAAATTGAAGCCTTGCGCCAGCAGGTTGCAGAACTGGAAGCGCGTATCGTCCAGATGGAAGCGACCTTGAAGGGACAGGCATTGCTGGAACTGTATTCACAGGTTGAAACGATGGGCATGGAACTCGGCAGGCTGCGCGGCCAGATCGAAGTGCTGAGCAATGACAACGCTTCGCTGCAAAAGCGGCAAAGAGATTTTTATATCGATCTCGATAACCGCCTGCGGCAGATCGAACAGCCTGGCGCACCGTCGTCGACTTATACCGACCCCGCCGCCGATACTCCCGAAAGCAGCAGCGGCGCAGCCGCGCCTGCCGGGGAAATCATCGCTGCACCGTATGCGGAGGAATCACCGGATAATTCCACCGCTGCGGAAACAGTCGCCGCCATACCCGGTCAAAATCTGCAACCCGCCGGAGCGACGGAAAAACAGTTCTACGATGCGGCCTACCGGCAGTTCACCAGCGGTGATTATGCCGGGGCCATGTCGCAGTTTCAGGCATTCCTGGAACATCATCCGCAATCGAACCTTTCTCCCAGCGCCGCGTACTGGGTAGGCAATGCCCACTATGCGCTGCGCGATTTTCAGCAGGCCATCGCTGCGCAGCGCAGCCTGATCAGCCGCTATCCGGACAGCGCTAAAGTACCCGACGCATTGTTGAATATCGCCAGCAGCCAGACTGAACTGGCGGACAGAAGCGCCGCGCGAAAAACACTTGAAGAACTGATTGCCAAATACCCGTCCAGCGCTGCGGCCGAAAAAGCCAAACAGCGCCTGAGCCGCATGAATTAACATATCCCCGCAACGCTGGCGCCATCGCCACTATTGCTTTTTCGCTGTTTCTGATATGCGCTTCACAGAAACTGCAACCGACACATCGTTTTAAGCATGTCCGTAGATCAATCCCAGGTTTTGCGTATCAGCGAGATTTTCCATTCATTGCAGGGAGAAACCAGCCGCATCGGATTGCCGACCGTCTTCATCCGGCTCACCGGCTGCCCGCTGCGCTGTAGTTATTGCGATACCGCCTACGCATTCACCGGTGGCCAGAATATGACCATCGCCGCCATTCTGCAACAGACCGCCGCTTACCGAACACCGTATGTCACCGTCACGGGTGGCGAACCGCTGGCGCAGAAAACCTGTCTCGCGCTGTTGACCGCGCTGTGCGATGCGGGCTATTCGGTTTCACTGGAAACCAGCGGTGCGCGCGATATTTCCGGTGTTGATCCGCGCGTCAGCAAAATCATGGATATCAAAACCCCCGGATCGGGCGAGGTTGATAGGAACCTCTGGTCTAATCTGGATTGGTTGACCCTGCGCGACGAAATCAAATTCGTACTGTGCGATGCAGCGGACTATCAATGGGCATGCCGGATGATCGGCGAACACAACCTCGATCAACGCAGCCCGGTGCTGCTGTCACCGGTGCATGGCCAGCTCAACCCGACCATGCTGGCAGACTGGATTTTGCGCGACCGGCTACCCGTGCGCATGCAGATTCAGCTGCATAAACTGCTCTGGGAAGACGGACCAGGACACTGAACACATGACTAATCCCGCAAAAGCCGTCGTACTGCTATCCGGAGGACTGGATTCCGCCACCACGCTAGCGATCGCCAAAGACCGTCAATTCGATTGTTACGCGCTCAGCGTCAATTACGGTCAGCGGCACGATGCTGAACTCCAGGCCGCCCGGAAAGTCGCCGCAACCCTAGGTGCTGTCATGCACAAAACCATCACTGTCGATCTGACTGCATTCGGCGGGTCTGCGCTGACCGATTCAGCCATCGCAGTGCCGGCAGCGGGAGAAAATGCCGATATTCCGGTTACTTACGTTCCCGCACGCAACACCATCATGCTGTCACTCGCACTGGCATGGGCGGAAACATTGCAGTGCCGGGATATTTTTACCGGCGTCAACGCTGTTGATTATTCCGGCTACCCCGACTGCCGCCCTGAATTCATCCGAGCGTTCGAAGCCATGGCGAACCTCGCCACCAAAACCGCCATCGAAGGTAACACACTCACCATTCACGCACCGCTCATTGATTTACCGAAGAAAGATATCATCCTCACCGGCCTGACGCTCGGTGTCGACTACAGCCTGACAGTATCCTGCTATCAGGCCGACACAGCAGGGTGCGCGTGCGGTACCTGTGATGCCTGCCACATTCGGCGCGCAGGATTCACCGCTGCCGGCGTCACAGACCAGACACATTACCGCGCCTAGTCAGATTACAATTCATCAGTGCACACTTCCAGCAGAATAAGCGTGATATTATCGTCCCCACCAGCATCCAATGCCTGCTGAACCAGACAATTCGCTTTCTCAGATAATGTCTCAGCATGCCTGCCTAAAACTGACTCGATGTGATGCGCGGAAACTTTTCCGGATAACCCATCACTGCATAAAAGAAAAATATCACCGCGCTGCAGCCTGCCTTCAACCATATCCACTGTAATTGACTTGCCTATCCCGCCCAATGCCTGGGTGATCATATTTTTATACGGATGATTTTCGATATCCTTATCAGAAACCAAACCCTGATCGAGCATGAGTTGAATATAGCTATGATCTTTAGATAAACACTTCAACACTGAACGATATAGATAAGCCCGGCTGTCGCCCACCCAGGCAATCCGATAGGATTCATTTTGTACCTGAATGGCGACTATGGTGGAACCCATTTCTATTGATCCCAGCCCATCCCTGGCTGCCTGCTCAATGGCATGATGGCTGTATTGAATGGCGCTGATCAAGTCCTGCCCCGATGCAATGGCTGTCTTCAGGCTGTTGATTGCAATTGCGCTGGCGATTTCTCCGCCTTCATACCCCCCCATGCCATCCGCTACGGCCCAGAATTGATACTCAGGCAAATACAAATAGCTGTCTTCATTATTTGCCCTTACTAACCCCGTATGCGTCAGCGCTTCAACGCTAATCACATGGGCGGATCCATGTGATTGATCTTTAGCGCGTAAAATCAATGACGCCATTTTTGCAATTTTTTTAAACACAAAAAGCTGCCTGACGATGATTACTCAAATACATGGCCAATCCCCGTATCCTGTTTAATACGCAGAAATTCAGGGGATGAGGTAAACGGTATTATTTCTACATCCTTCAACCGTTTCTCAAGCGCTTCGATTCTTAACTTTTTCTGCCTGGCCGCGTCTTTCAATACCGGCATTCGTTCAACAACCGCCAGCATGGCCTGAGGTGGAAAGCGCGTATGCCGCAGAATATCAATCGCAAAAGAATCGGCTTCGATCTCTTTCGCATGATTCAATACCTGGAGAAAAGAACCTATCGCACGTACAGCACGGTTTTTATCGTTCTGACAAAAATGGCCCATCAATTGATGGGCCATTTCATGTGCAATAATTGCGGCAAGCTCTGCTTCTGTTTCGACAAAATTATAGGTGCCATCTGTGATATAAACCTTGCCATTACCGATTGAATAAGCATTGGCTGACAGATCGCGTACCAGCAGAAACTCCCATTGGCCGTCCGATGGCCAGTTAAGATGGCTTGATTCCATATTGAGTTTAATCACAGGAACCAGGTAATCAACGATTCCCCGGACATATTGTGTTTTAATGTCCTGCGGCAATCTCAGCGGCCATTCTGTTGCAATCCGTTCAGAAGCCCTGGCTGCGCTGCTGATTTCACTGTTACAGGCTGCGCCTGCCCATTGACTATGGCAGACAATATAGACTGCCACAATCCCACACAATCGTCGCATTTCAGGACGAAATCACTTCACCACAAAAACAGTTTCGTTAACGTCATAAGCACTGCCAGACGCAAGAATGGTTTCCACAACGTATGTGCCAGGCTCTGCATTTCTCGGCACATTAATCGGCTGTATCGTCTGGTGGCCTGCAGCCGTTTTCATCTGGCTCACGGGCTGCGATTCAGTCAGAACGTTGCCATCCTTTTTAAGCTTCCATGAATAAGTCACTTCAGCCTGATTGTTATAGGATGGCGGGACGGATAATGAGTAATCACTATAAACAGTAGTCTGTTCTCCGGCGGATATCATATTGGGAGAAGCCTGGCCTTTGTTTAATCGGATCAATACTTGATTGGTTGCGGGCGCAAAACCATACAGCCGCTGGTCTTCCTCTGCGCTGCGGACTTGCCTGGACTCATGCTGCATGAGCCTGATCGTCCCCCAACCCATGGCTGCACCCGCAGCTGCCGCGGCGAGCCCGGCGCCAACATTACCGGTGAGCAAACCCGTCGCTAACCCAGCAGCTATAGCACCGACAGCGGCGCCGCCTAACTGTTGATTCTGTTCTGTCGTTGCGCAGCCCGTCAGTGTGGTCGGTACGAAGACGACAATAAGAATCGCGCTTAATGTTTTAAGTTTCATGTTCATTTTCTTATCCTTTTAGAAGGTTACTGGCCACGTGCGGGAAAATACGGATTACCATCCGGTGGAGCTGGCATTCTTTGATTGAGCATATTGATTGCATTATCAATCTCAGCAACATGAGGCGGTTCCAATGCTTCAAACTGAGCACTGTCATAAGTAAATTTCTTACTACCTGAAGGGTATTCAATACCGACTCTCACGGCATGCTGCGCGCCGTCAATCTGTTCGTAAGAACGGAAGGTCACGACATAATCGCTTAAAAGAATATTCTGTATCTCCTCAACCACGCGCGTCATTCTGTCAACAGTGTCCCCAATTAAATAATAGACGCCAAAGGAATTTTTTGAGATGGATTCCAGGTTAATAAAATGATTCTGAGCTGAACCGCCATAAGCCAATGAATAAACAGGCACTGGAATGTCAAGTGAGGTAATTCTGGCGTTTAACTCTTCCCGCGATAACGCGCTGCCTTCATCACGGCCATCCGAGAAAATCACAATCGAACAACTGGCGATAAAACTGCCTAAAGACGGATCGACCGATGAACCTTGCGATGACATCGCGCACATTTGCATCGCAGCACCGATAGAGTCATAGATGCGGCTCTTCATACCATCCACTTTGATATCCGCCATGCGTCGGGCCAATGCGCCGGGATCGCGTTCAAAATTGGACACAACTTCATAACCTTCCTTCGTATCACGAATCGCCAGTATCGCCACTTCATCCTGCGGACGTTTACCATCGATAAAACGGGCCGCCGCCTGTAGAGAAGACAGATACGCATTATTATTCATTGACTTGCTGGCATCCAATATAATAACGGAACGCACGGCGTCACTACGCTGACGAATAGTCTGAATCGCATATTGGCGCTTCGTCGGATCGTAGGAACGTCCTTTGACCATCAATCCGATATTCATTTCATTCAAATTAACGAGCGGCTGTTTATTGTGATCAAAGGTTCGGATATAAACCTGAACAAAGGGATACAAAATCGAATTGACGTTATAAATTTTCAAACCGTAACTGCCCGGCGCTGAAACATCAGCAACTGCATGCGGCGCAAAAAATATCGCGCTTATCAGGATGTATACCGTGACCATACCGCGCGATAATTTAAGCTGTTTTACACATTGAGCTATCATAGACTTCCCCTTTCTCATGTTTAACAAAAAATGCGTTAGCAGACCTCAGAAACTGCCCTGCTGCTGATTCCCCCAATCCGTTTTCGGCTCTGCCTGAGCCGCCGCGCGGGCTTTTTCCCGTTCCGCAGCACGCGCACGCTCTTCAGTAAGTTTTTTCTCTCTTTCCGCTCTGTCACGCCTTGCGGCGGCTTCAGCTCTTAATTTTTCTTCCGCTTTTAATTTTTCCTCGGCGGCGCGCTTTTCCTGTTCTGCTTCTTCTTTGAAGCCTCTGGATTCCAGGCTTTCGTTGAGAATATCCAGTGCCGAAGGCGCATTTGTCAGCGCTGGCGCTGGTGTTCCAGGCGTAATCGCGGCTGGCGCCGGCAACGGCGGGCTTACGGGTTGTGGTTGCTCCATGATAACCGCTTCAATCGGTTGGGACGGCTCTTCCGTACCGCCGCTTCCACTGGTAAACCAGTACACGCCAACCGCGCTCAATGCAACCACAGTGACCGCAGCACCGATCAATAGAGATTTATTTTTATTCGGATTTGGCGACCGAACCTGCTGGCCAGACGCTGTTGCGTGCGATAACCCTTCTTTGAGAACAGGGCCGAATTTAATTTCCGAAATCTGTACCGTTTTGCTGGAATCCAGCGCACTGTCTGAAGGATTACCGACGCCTGTAAATGTCTTTAAAAAATCGGCGACCGTTTGAAGGCGTTCGTTGATATTCAGACTTAAAGCTTTCATGATTGCTGCATTCACTTCAGGCGGAATGCCGGTAACCAGCTCGCCCGGCGCCTGCAGTAAAGCACCGGCAACGCGCTCATGCGCCGCGACCGGCGTTTTTCCCACCAACGCAAAATAGATCGTAGCGGCAAAAGAATAAATATCTGAACGCACATCGGTTCCCGTTCCCATGACTTGCTCAGGCGGGCTGAAGCCATGCGACGCGGCTCTGCCCAGGGTACGTGTTACAGAAGCAGCAACCGATGCCTTGGCTATCCCGAAATCGATCAGCATGATCCTGTTTTCATCATCAATCAGGATATTCTCAGGCTTTAGATCCCGATGGATAATCGGCGGATTGCGGCTGTGCAGATACTCCAGCACATTGGCGATCTGCAAAATCCAGGGTTTGAGTTGAGCATACGCGATGGTTTGATTTTTCCTGCATTCGGTCGCCAGCGTTTTTGTGCCGCCAAATTTCAACACCAGATACACCATCCCTTCATCGGTAAAGCGGTCGACAATGATCGGGATAGCCGGATGGTCGAGCTGACTTAACAAAGAAACCTCGTACTCATCAAACAACATTTCGGGGATTTCTTTCAATGCCCAGCGTTTTCCGTGGACGCGCTGGTCGGTGACCAGATACGTCGCGCCGAAACCGCCTTTGCCCAGCACGGTTTCAACCTGATATCGCCCGCCAATTTCCGCCTGCGTCTCCTTCAGCCAACCGAATATGCCGCGTATCGCCCCATTGGCGGAGACATCCAGATGCGCCAACTCATAATCACATTGCGAACATTTGTATTCATTAGCGATCGCCTGTTGTTCCTCGGTCTGCGCGCCACACTTGGAACACGTGTGGATTTTTTCGCCTGTTTCTGTCATTTCGTCAGTTAGCCCTGTCTTTGAGTTTTAAACCTATGAATGTAATGATCAGGAAGACTGTCGCCAGACCGGCCAGAGCAGACAAGCCTTCTACCATACTGTTATTGACGGTCAAAATCAATTCACCTGTAAAATCATTCCGTGCCGCTTTCACATCATCAGATAGCGTTGTCTTCATCGCCTCGAATCCCCAATGTGAAATCATCGTTGATTTCGCGATCCAAAGCGCCGCGCCTTCCAGCTTAACCACCGCACCCGCTAAAATGATCTGCGGCACCAGTAACATTGGAATCATTGTCATCGCCTTATCATTCGTGCTCACAAAAGCACTGACCGACAGCCCCATCGCCGTTGCGGCCACCGCCGTGGTAAACAGCACGATAAAACGGGCAATCAAATCCCCCGGAATGGCAAGAAATAACTCGAGCACGCCAAGCAGGAACAGGCATTGCAGAAAACAAATGGCTGTCAAAGGAATGAACTTACTAAAGACGTAAGGGGCAATCCCGAGATTTACCGATCGCTCGCGTAAATAAATCGGCAGTTCTTTAACAAGCTCCCTGACCGAATTAATACACCCAAACCAGATGACGGATAACGACAAAATAAACACAATCTGACTTTCAGTAGCGGCACGCACAGCCAGCTTTTCATCCAGCTGGAAAACCAACCCCACCACTAATGCAATTAAGGGCGCCTGTAAAACCAGAAACAGCATATTGCGCTTATCCGACATGAGCAGCTCGAAATAACGGCTCATTAACGTACACGATTGCCGCCAGCCAAATAGATCCCTGGCAGGCGCTTTTTCCACCGGCAGTGTTCTGGAATGCGTTTTGTTCTCGGGTGTTCTGCGTGCCTCGACATAACGCTGATAAAAACTCGAAGCCTGGTATTGTTCAGCCCAGAAAGTCGCGGGCTTGCTCTCCAGCGTCTCATAAACATCAGACAGCCGTTCGATATTAAAATAACCGAGCACCGCTTGCGGCGGGCCAAAAAAGACCAGTCGGCCTTGATGTAACAAAACGACCAGGTGGCATGTCTCGATATTTTCCAACGTGTGTGTGATACAAATGACTGTTTTTTTATCGTCGGCCAGACTACGGAATAATTCCATCATTTTTTTATCCGTGCCCGCATCGAGACCGCTGGTGACTTCATCCAGAAACAGCACATTGGGATTAGCCACCAGCTCTACCGCCAGACTGACACGCTTGAGTTGACCACCACTCAATGGCGCAGGCGTATTAACCAGCAAATTCGCCTTTTCCGCCAATCCGACCTTATCCAGCACATGCGTTGCATTATCATCCATCTCGGCATCCGACGTATCGGGCGGCAAACGCAACCGGGCGGTGTATTTTAATGCATGCTGCATGATGATATTGCGATGCACAATATCCTGCTGCGGGACATAACCGATGGCTGTACGGAACAAATCAAAAGCTTCGTACAAATCGGTACCGTTATATAAAACCTGTCCGGAGGTTGCCGGTCTTCGCCCGTTGAGCGCATCCAGCAGAGTGGATTTACCAGAACCGCTCGTACCAAAAACACCGACGAATTCACCCGGCTCAATCGTAAAACTGATATCCCTGAGAAGCTGTCTGGATGCTTTCTTACCTCTGTCTTCAACGACTTTAGATAGATTGCGCACCGCTATCCGAACCTGTCCTGTTTGTTTCGATGCGGCAAATTTCTCACCGGTAAACAAATATTCAAATGCGGCAATCGCTACATAATCCTGAATTTCAAGCTTATGCCTGCCCTGTATGCGCTGTGCATTGATAAAAGTGCCGTTGGTACTGTCGCAGTCTTCTACCACCCAGCCGGACGGTTCTTTTATTAATTTTGCATGAATACGGGAAACCAATGGCGATGAGATAACGATATCGCATTGCGCAGAACGTCCTATGGTCACGAGCGATTTTGTTCGGAGATCGAAATCAGTGCCTGTGCCCTCGTGCTGCTGAGGTTTTTGGGTCATTCGAGAAGCATCGATCGAAATTTGATAGGGCGTCGCGCCCAGTACGATCCAATCACCGTCTTTGATACACACCGGGCTTTGCACAACACTGCCATTCAGTGCCACCACGGCATCGCCTATCGGCTGAATAAAAACATCCAGCAACTCAGAAACAAATATTCTTGCATGTTGACCGGCAATCGCCGGATCATCGATAACCAGATCACTTCCCGCATCACGGCCAACGGTACACTCAGACACCAAACGGTGCGTGATCGCTTGCCGCGTTTTAGGCAACAAAATTCTCAGTTCAAAAAATTGTTCCGTATCATTGACTGCAAATGTCTGAGTATCCATGATCATGTTTTGAGAAAACGGTTTGGCTATTATAAATAAATAATTGACTTTGAAAACAACTTTAGAATGATTGGGTTAAAACCAAATATTTCTGTGACATCACCGCCTGCCAGGCCCGGCTGACAATCACCCGCTAAGGCAGCCGCACACTCGACAATTTCCAGTCAAATAATCCATGCCGGTTAAAAACCAGTTGAACCGGCTCATTCGGCGCATCCTTGCGCGACGCAACAACGACAAACCGGTTGAAACTTTCGTAAGACGACGACGTTTTAACGTCCGTATCGGAAGATTTCGATGCCGAAGCCTGTTTGTTATCCTTTGAAACATTGCCTTTCATCATCATCGCCAATCCTTCAGGTGTCACCAGGGTATCGATCATCGGATCGACAAAACCCGCCACCAAAGCCGCGCCCAGAGTACTCAACAGATCATTGTTGGTTTTTTGTCTGGCTGTCGCAGAGAGTGTCGTGCTGAATTCAGCCTTCAGGCTCTCCTTAAGCTCGGGATAATTGACATATTCCGACAACCTGGCCGCATCTCTCGCCTCGGCAGCCGATTCCATTTCGCTGACAGCCATATGCGGCGTAAAGTAAAACCACACGCCAAATGTAACGAATACGATAATAATCAGATAACGCATTTTTCGGAGTTCTCCTGAATAAACAATCACAATCAACCGGCTTATAATAACAGCTCCACTGTTAATGTCGAATGTCGAGGTACGATCACACCCCATGACGTTGAGTACAACTATAATGACGATAGGGGTAACCATCGCGAAAAACCGAAGGGAGGTTGACATGCTGCAACAACTGAAAACACCCGCATTACGTTCTGGCGCGTTACTGTTCATGTGTACCATCATCCTCTACGGCTGCGCCAGCCTGCGACCGCTCACCGAGCGGACGGTAACGCTTGAAGCCGAAAAAGCCGCCAGCGTTTTTGGAGAAAATCACCACGATACATTCGGTATTTGCGATCCGTTTTTTCTTGACCGGCGCGGAACCCGTCTCTATCTGTGGGATGAATTTGTGCGCCAGCGTAACAGCGTCAGACCGGATAATAATGTCAGTCATCTGGCCGGTTACGAAGTAGCGGTCACTCGCGGTGAAAGCTGTCATTTGCGCATCTTCGAAACATACCAGGCCGCCGTCAAATTCGATTTGTCGGCACTGCCCACCGCGGTCGTGTCCGCGCAACTCAAAGTACATGTCGATTTCGGGCCGCTCGATCCACCCCATGAGCACGGCAGCCGGGCGCAGTGTACGGTCATGCTGCTGGGGCAAGCCACGGAGCCTTGGGAGGCGGGCATTTTCAGAATTGCTTTACCGGATGGGTCTCGCCCGTTCATACCCTCAAGACCGGCCCGCCCTGCTGCCAGTCCTTTTCATGCTTCAGGAGGTATTACTGGATTCAGCCTGAATGTCACACAGACTGTCAGTGAATGGGTGCGCGGCATCCGGCCGAATCACGGTTTCGTTATAATGCCCGACCGGGAAAGCGTCATGAATTTTTACAATGCGATGGATGAAGGCGGCTATTTCTGCGATATTGGTATCAGCCGCTTCGAACTGGTTGTCACAGTGGCAGTACCGCGAACCTGACACGACATGTCAGGTTCATTTCAGAAGAACAGGGTAAAAAAACATCAGTGCATCAGTGCACTGATGACCAATTGCAGAATTGTCAGGTAAAAATTTAAGTCAATCCGTCAGCATACCGCGTCAATGTGATCTGGAACGCACGGGATGCGGCCATAGCTCAAGCTGATCGTCCGGACGCGCATCGCTCTCGGGATCATCCACAAGAAAATTGGCATCAGCAGCACCGCTATCTTCGACAGGATGTCTGATTTGCCAGGTGATACTGGCCCATACCAGCAGCAATAAAAAGAACACTAGAAAAAGCGCTTTCACCGCATTTTTATGCCAGGTGATGGCGGCAAAGGTATGCGCCGCCTTGCCATTCGGAATCAGTCTGTGCCTGGATTCAAAGTTCTCCAGCGCATTATTGCGTATATACTGCAGGCGGGCTGCAGTACGTTTGTTGATACGCTTCAGACTTTGATCCAATAATTCAACAACCTTCTTTTCGATGTAATCATCTTTACTCATAGCATCACTCCTTTACTTCTCAGCACGGCGGCAAGTGCATGTGCCACACGGGAGCAGTGTGTTTTTACACTGCCTTCCGAACATCCCATGATCCGGGCTGTTTCACTGACATCCATTTCTTCCCAATAACGTAACAGAAAGGCTTCGCGTTGACGCAGTGGCAAATCTTCCAGTGCGCTTTCGACGAGCGTGATCAGTTCGACTTGTTCAAGCGCGATTTGCGGATTTCCGCCATATTTTCTACCGTCCGCAACATGCATCGTTTCCAACGGATCAGCGTCAGCGTCGTAATGATCGTGTTCACCCTGGCTCAATGGCGGCAGAAAGGCGGAAAACAGCGTGGTCAACAATGATTGCGATTTTTGCCGCCGGAAGTGATCATGAATGGCATTCTGCAATATGCGCTGAAACAACGGCGGTAGTTCCCCGGCGGGCTTATCCGCATATTTCCGGGTTAATTTCATCATGGCTTCCTGAACAATATCCAACGCCATATTTTCATCACGCACGGCAAATATGGCCTGTTTAAAAGCGCGCAATTCGGCCCCTTTCAGGAAATCAGAAAGTTCTTGCCGTGTAGCCAAGCCATATCACCTTTTTGATGATTCATTGCAAAGTTGCGCGCGCCAATCCGTGGACTCGGTACATCTCAGTACATATCAGCTTCGGATTTCTGCTTCAGATTCCTGTTTTGTTTTCCATTTGATCGTCAGGA
Source organism: uncultured Nitrosomonas sp. (assembly GCA_964464365.1). Lineage (GTDB taxonomy): Bacteria > Pseudomonadota > Gammaproteobacteria > Burkholderiales > Nitrosomonadaceae > Nitrosomonas. Next base: position 38,399 of record CAYXFV010000015.1, read on the forward strand.
ATGTCCCCCAATAAGCACCAATAAATGCGGCCGCGATGTAAATCTTGTTGTCGACATAATTCGTCACCGTAAACGCGGTAACCAGAATAATCATGGCAGACCAGACCGAAACGTGATGTGCTCTTCTGCTATCCACGTCGATAAAGTACAGCGTCCAGAATACATCCGCGAGCGCCATGGCAAACATAACGTGGCCGGGTTTTCAAATTCACCGTAACGTTCATCTTCCATGTCCGGTTTTCTTACGTTACACGTGTAGACAACATTCAGTTTTTTCATGGCACCTGTGATCGTTTTAAGAAAGCGGCCCAAGAGCCGGCGAACAAGGAATAAAACGCTGTACGCGATAATCGGTTTACACAAAAAAATAATTTTTTTCGGCACCGCTGACGAACCCGTTATTGCGAATATGCAGCCTCCGGACAGATTGGCGGAATCCGATCTCCAATACCATCCATACTGATGTTTTATAAGGGTGATTTATTTCGGCGTGATAAAATATGCCAATTCTCCCAATGGACCGGCCGGGAATGACCTTGTGAACGCATCCCATTCAAAACACGCATCTGATAACATAGGCGAAATACAGTTTTATGCGATTTGTTCGCAGTGACAGGTAACGATCGGTACGCAAGGCACCGAATGCGCACGAATATTCCATTTTGAGACGGCACTGCACTGCACAAACAACCGCAAAATATATTTAAATACATCCGATTCGAGAGACGAACTTGAAAGACCAATCCGCACAGAACACGCCGGCAGAGCCTGCTGTTTCCAATTTTATCCGCAGCATCATCAATGAAGACAATCGCACCGGCAAGTGGCAAAGCCGCGTTGAAACGCGTTTTCCACCGGAACCCAACGGTTATCTGCATATCGGCCATGCGAAAAGCATTTGCCTGAACTTTGGCATTGCGAAAGAGTATCGGGGCGTGTGCCACCTGCGTTTTGACGATACCAATCCGGAAAAGGAAGCGCAGGAATACGTCGATGCGATATGCGATAACGTCAAATGGCTGGGATTTGACTGGGGTGAGCATCTGTATTATTCGTCGGATTATTTCGATCAATTGTACGATTTTGCCGAATACCTGATCGGCCAGGGAAAAGCCTACGTTGACAGCCAGCCTGCGGATACAATTCGCGAACAGCGCGGCACGTTGACCCGCCCCGGCCAGAACAGCCCCCATCGCGACCGCCCCGCTGCGGAAAGTCTCGATCTGTTTCGCCGCATGAAAGCCGGTGAATTTCCCGATGGCGCACATGTTTTACGCGCCCGGATCGATATGGCCTCACCCAATATCAATATGCGCGATCCGGTCATTTACCGCATACGGCATGTACATCATCAGCGCACCGGCAATCGCTGGTGCATCTACCCCATGTACGATTACACCCATTGCATTTCGGATGCGCTGGAAAACATTACCCATTCGCTGTGCACGCTCGAATTTGAAGACCACCGCCCATTGTATGACTGGACACTGGACCAGCTTCAGGACAAAGTGCCCTGCCATCCGCAGCAGATTGAATTCGCCCGCCTGAACCTGACCTACACCGTGATGAGCAAACGCAAGCTGATCGAACTGGTGGAAAACAAGCTTGTCGACGGCTGGGATGATCCGCGCTTAAGTACGCTGGCCGGTGTGCGTCGGCGCGGTTACACACCGCGTTCGATCCATCTGTTTGCCGAACGTATCGGTGTCAGCAAGGCGGATTCATGGATTGACATGGGTATTTTGGAAGATTGTCTGCGTGAAGATCTGAACGAATCCGCGCCGCGCCGCATTGCGGTGTTAAAACCATTAAAACTGATCATCGACAATTATCCGGAAGACCAGATTGAAGATTGTTTTGCGCCCAACCACCCCCAGAAACCGGAATGGGGAAAACGCAGCGTGCCTTTTTCAAAAACGCTCTATATCGAGCAGGATGATTTTATGGAAGAACCGGTTAAGGGTTATTTCCGCCTCGCACCGGGCGCAGAGGTGCGGTTGCGCTATGGCTACATCGTTAAATGCGTGGCTGTAGACAAGAATGCGCAGGGTGAAATCGAAGCCATCCATTGCACCTATGATCCGGATACGAAAAGCGGCACTGAAGGTGCAACGCAACGCAAAGTCAAAGGCAACATACATTGGCTTTCGGCCAGACATGCGCAGCAGGTTGAAATCCGCCTCTACGACCGTCTGTTTACCGATCCGTATCCCGATAGCGGCGGTAAGGATTATAAAAATGCATTCAATCCGGATTCAAAAACGGTTATCCACGCGTATGCCGAACCGGGCCTGCATGACGCCCAACCGGGACAGTGCTTCCAGTTCGAACGCAATGGTTACTTTGTAGCGGATCATATTGACAGCACACCGGAGCAGCCGGTTTTCAACCGCGCGGTAACCTTGCGGGATTCATGGGGAAAGACAACAGGTAAAGATTGAGCCTGGAATCCGTTACACCAGTTGTATCAGCAACATGATAAACAGCACGATCATGATGACCGGGATCAGAAAACTCATCCAGTCGGATGACGAGCCTTTGGGACTGTTTTGCAGCATATAGCGCGCTCTCGGAAACAGAAAGATGATAAACATGATCAGCGCCATGGCAGAGACAATTTGCATCCAGTCCATAATTAATGTGTAACCTTTATTAATTCACCAAGAACAAGTTCAAGATCTCGATCAAGTTTAGTGAGATCTCAGGTCCTAAAAAGAAAACCCCGGTATCCGGGGTTTTCTTTTTTACTCAACAATACATACGATCAGTCGTCGCCGCCCATAATGCCAAGAAGCTGCAACAAACTGATGAAGATATTGAATATCGTCATATACAGCCCGATCGTGGCCAGAATATAGTTGGTTTCACCGCCATGAATAATACGGCTGGTATCGTGCAGAATAAAACCGCTCATAATCAGAATCACCACCGATGAAATCATCAGCGACATAGCCGGCATTTGCAGGAAAATATTGGCAACCGCAGCAACCAGCACCAGCAGGAAACCTACCATCAGAAAACCACCGAGGAAGCTGAAATCCTTACGGGTCGCCAATACATACGCGGAAAGTCCCATGAAGATCACGCCCGTGCCACCGAGTGCCAGCATGATGATATTACCGCCGTTCGGCAACGAAGCATACATGCTCAGTATGGGTCCCAGGCCAAAACCCAGCAGACCGGTCACGAGGAAAACGATACCTATACCAGCCGGTGAATTCGCAAAACGCGGCAACACAAACATGGCAATCACCATGCCGCCGATCACAGAAATCAGATAAGTCATCGGTGGCATATTCAATGCCATGGAAATAGCCGCGGTCAATCCACTGAACAGCAGTGTCATCGACAACAGCATATACGTATTGCGTAATACCTTGTTGATTTCAATGCCCGCGCCTGCGCGTGAACGTGCAGGATTGATCGTTGCGGATTGTGCGTTATTGATCCCGATGATCTGGGCGTTTGTTACATCGGCGTCAGATTGCGACTGCGCACGTGATTTCTGGTTTGTTTTTGAGTAGTCTTCCATTATGAAACAACCTCCTATTTCTCATTTAAAAACTGAATTATCAATTTGTTGTGACTTGAAACCATACTTTTAGTTCAAAGGATACCATGAAAAACCTTTATCGTAGTATGACTATTCTGCTGGATCTGAATAGCAGAAGTTACATAACGAATCATTAAATGTCAAACTGAAGATCCGTTCAGTCAAATTCATCCATAATCTGAATTATTTTTGCTTCCAGGCGCCGCCCGCTTGATACCACCAACCGGGCCTTGCCAGATTGATCCAGCGCTGACCGAACGTCGCACGAATTTTCGACTCCCATTCCGGGTGATTGTTTGCACGTGCAATTTCACGATACAGTGCGGCCCGGTCCTGGTTTTCCGCGGAAATCAGTCCATTGACTGCCTGCCGTTGCGCCAGTGGCACGGCATTCGCGTCGCGCATGGCTACCATGCCATCCTGTGTCAGCCCCACAGCACCATTGGTATAGTACTCGGCAAGCCGGGCATGCCGGTTTTGCATGCTTTGCTTGATATTGGCAATCGCGGGGGTATTGATTTCAAGATTGGCTTCCTGCGCCTGCCCCGTTAACGGCGCTAACATCAATGCCATAAAAAGCACTACGCTATAGAATCGATTCACCATTGTCACCTCGAATGGAAAATTAAACAGATTACCGGCAATGAACGGTTGCCTGCGGGTAATGCGCACTGTGACCTATTCATCCTTTTTTTCCTGATCCAGCTGCCAGACTTCCTCAATAATCTTGTCCGCTGCTTTTTCAGCCGCTGCAGCCGGGAAATAAATATTAATCGTAACGCATGCCGATAAAAACAAGCCCGCAATCACCGGCAAAATGTTAGAAGGTAAATTGTTGTTCATCATTATCTTATCGCCCTCCAATCCTACTTGGCTACTGAATGACAGGTTCATGTTCCTGAGTTATCCGTTGCAAGCGACTGATCAGCTCCTGCCAGCTGACATCCCGATTATAGCCTATCACATTGATCGCCGGTATTCCGCCGCCCTTGATCAAGGTATAGCGCGAACCCGGCTCGGGCTCTATTCCGCCCATATAACATACACTGAAACGCAACGCGCACCGCCAGCCGATTTCCGCATAACGGAATTCCTCAAAAAAACGTAAGAAACTCCGCTGTATGGCGACGACCGCGCCTTCACCACCCAAAGCCGAAATATTCCTGATTGCCGCCTGGCTGATACGGCGGGTATAGTTTCCCGGGCTGCTGAACAAATGGGCATCGAAATGAATGGGTTCCCAATTCGCCAGTTCGAGCTGATTGACATCGATATCAATGCGTCCTTCCACTTTGCCGAATGAAAAAGCGCTGGTCAACAGCCCCAGATCCAGATTACGCATGGCGATATCCGCAGTCAGATGCGGCGCCAGCCCCAGCGGCTCAATCAGCTTCAGTTGATGGATGACAACACTGCCATCAAAAACATTGATCTGCAGCACGCCATTGACAGTAACACTCCCGCCATCATAACGCACCTTCGGAATATAACCGGATAAAATGCCGTGCATTTGTTGAATCTGTAAAGCTTCTGTCAGTGCTTCCATCGAAACCGGCGTGAGCTCTCCACCAAACTCCCAGCGCCAACCGTCATCGACATACGCGGCGCTGAAATCTTCCAGTTTTAAAATTCCGTCCAGCAGCGGCAGCGCCAGTTGCGGCAACAATAAACGGGAATCCTTAATCTCCAGCGGAACACGCACCGCGCCCAGCGGTATCCGCAACACATGCCCGTTCAGAAGACTGATATCTGCGACGGTGGTATGATCCGCCCGCCACGGAATATGCGCATTGATGCGATGAAATGCAAAACGATCACGCTGGTCGATGATACTGACATCATCCAGCCTCAGCCTTACCCGCCGCAGCGCGCCCTCCCGTACCTGCAATGCAAAATCGCCTTGCCCGCTGACTTCCAGCTCGGTAAACATCGTGTCCGCCAGAAAAGGTTTCAGTACCTGATCAAATAAAGCGGACAACACAATGTTGTCGGCATCCAGTTGAAGTGTTTGCACCTGGCCATCCGGCCAGTCAACAACACCTGAAAACTTAAACGATCCGATATCGGATAGCACCAGATGACTGTCCTGCAGCGTCAGCGTTTTTCCATCAAAAATACCCTGGGCATTCAGATAATGATCACTACCGGCAAAGAAAAGCGGTTGCCAGAAAACCTCGCCTTGCTGCCAGAGAATATCGCCATGCCAATCCCAGTGCTGATGTCGCGGATTACGCATGATATTCGACTTGACTGAAAGTGTTATATTTTCACCGGCATGCATCCCGGCGGGATCTGAAAACGCCAATTCACTCACTGACATATCGATACGCGCCGATGTCAGCCCCGTCAGGTCGCCGTTAAATTGAATCTTGCCGTCGATTCTACCCTTGGTCAACTTGGGAAAGCTTTCATGATCCGGCAGCCAGCGGGAAAGATGCGTCATCCTGCCGGCCTTAATCGCGAGAACAACATGCCAGAATGCATCATCCCATTGCACACTGATCTGCCAGCGCTCGCCGCCCGACGGTGTTAAATCGATAGTCAGGTGGGAATGATTCGCAACAAACCGCATCGGCACCGGAGATGCAAAAAGCGCTTTCGCGATCAACTGACCGCTGGTGCATTCGATTTCGTTTTGCTGCCATTGAAATGACCGGCATAAAACGCGGATATCTTTCAATACACGATTCTGCACGGCAATTTCTTCGATGTCGATACTCAGTTGCCGCGCACCCGACTGACCGCCCTTAATCTGAACGACGATCGACTTTGTTTCAAAAACAGGGCTTTTAATATCCTCAACTGAAAACTTCAGCTGCGGATACGCCGCAAAAGCCGAAAGCGCCAGTATGTAACAACCGATGGCAGCGAATAAAAAAATGAATATCCGTTTATGCATAACGGGGATGTAGAAAAACTCTTTTTTCAGCCTGCCTGATGATGTATCCAGGCTTTAAAT
>CAYXFV010000016.1:0-44587 GCA_964464365.1 uncultured Nitrosomonas sp.
AGTTTGATCTCGGTACGGCTTGATTTGTAATTATTTTGGGGAAACTTTCTACTAGCGATCATATCGTTCCCTGTCAGCAAGCTCACAAGCTCACTTTCGACTGCACAACAGCCGGGCGCAGCGGCAGATTATGAAGCGCGACGGAAAAATTCATACCGATAAGCGCATATCAATAAGCAATGACCCTGACTGATACATTCCATTTATCCATCAAAACCATTCTCAGCTACCGGGTTCGCTCGGCGCTGATCGTTCTTGCCATGGCACTGGGTGTTGCGGCGGTGGTTGTACTTACCGCACTGGGTGATGGCGCGCGTAATTACATCGTCAATCAGTTTTCATCGATCGGTACCAATCTGCTGGTGGTTCTTCCGGGTCGTGCGGAAACATCCGGCGCCTTTCCAGGCGCTGTTTTAGGGCAAACGCCTCGTGATTTGACGCTGAAGGATGCCGAATTACTGGGACGATTACCGCAGGTCAAACGTTATGCCCCGCTCAACGTTGGCGAAGCGGAGCTGTCTGCGGCAAACCGGCTGCGGGAAGTCACCGTGCTGGGCAGTACTGCCGATCTGATACCGATCCGCCATATGCAACTGGCTCAAGGCAGTTTTCTGACGCATGGTTCCGGACACAACGCGCAGATCGTTCTCGGCGACAAGCTGGCGCAGGAATTTTTCCCTCAGCAACAGGCTATTGGTCAGCGTGTCCGATTGGGCGGGAACCGGTTTCTGGTCACCGGCATACTCGTGACACAAGGCGAATCAATGGGTTTTAACTCCGATGAAATCGTGATTATTCCGGTGGAACACGCACAATCGCTATTCAACACCACATCGCTGTTCCGCATTCTGATCGAAGCCACCAGTCATAATGAAATCGAACCGGCAAAACAAGCCATTCTGGAAACACTGAAGCAACGTCACGATGGCGAGGAAGATGTCACGGTCATCACGCAGGATGCGATACTTTCAACATTTGACCGTATTCTGCATGCGCTGACGCTGGCTGTTGCAGGTATCGCCGCAATCAGTCTGATTGTCGCGGGTATTCTGATCATGAATGTCATGCTGGTTGCCGTAAGCCAGCGCACAAGTGAAATCGGGCTGTTAAAAGCCATCGGCGCACATACGGAAGATATCCGTCGACTGTTTTTTACCGAAGCGCTTTGCTTGTCTTTTGTCGGCGCGGTGACCGGTTTTATCCTCGGCCAGGCTGGCAGTCTCGTATTGCGCACGCTCTTTCCACAGTTACCCGCATGGGCGCCCACATGGGCCATACTGGCGAGTATTCTGGTCGCGCTGGCAACCGGCATCCTGGCCTGCGTGATTCCCGCAAACCGGGCCGCCCGCCTGGATGCGGTGCTGGCATTGAATAAGAAATAAAGTCATGCGATGCAATCATGAAAACCGCTGATACGTTCTATTTCGCGTTTCGTTCCCTGACCGCGCATCGTTTGCGCACGATGTTGTCCGCATCGGGTATCGCTGTCGGCATCGCCGCGGTGATCCTGCTGACCGCGATTGGCGATGGCATACAACGTTTCGTGCTTGCCGAATTTACCCAATTCGGCACCAATATCATCACCATCACACCCGGAAAAATATCGACGCACGGCGGCTCGCTGGGCGCCATCGGCAGCGCGCGGATTTTGACCATCGATGATGCCATTGCCATGAAACACTCGCGTTATACGCAATTTACCAATGCCAGCGTTATCGGCAATGCCGAAATACGCGCTCAGGGGTTGAGCCGACGCGTCACCGTGTATGGACAGGGTTCCGATTTTTCGCGCGCATTCAATATGCAGGTGGGCATCGGCCGGTTTCTTCCGGATGATGATCCGCGCAATCCACGCGCCTATGCAGTTCTTGGTGCAAAAGTACATAACGAGCTGTTCAGCGGCAAGAATCCGCTGGGAGAAATTATACAGGTCGGCGGTTCACGTTTTCGCGTTATCGGCGTTATGGCATCCAAAGGAAATGTTCTGGGTTTTGATCTGGACGATACTGTTTTCATTCCGACAGCTCGTGCCTTGGAAGTCTTTAATCGTGAAGGTTTGATGGAAATCAACGTCGCCTATCGACCCGAAGCATCTGTCGATGCTGTCATTGAAGAAATTAAAAATATCCTGATCGCACGCCACGGGCGCGAGGATTTTTCCGTCAAGTCACAGCAGCAATTGCTCAGTACGCTGTCAACGGTGCTCAATGTATTAAAATTCGCCGTCGCCGCGTTAGGCAGTATCTCATTACTGGTCGGCGCCGTCGGCATGGTAACGCTGATGCATATCGCTGTTGCGGAACGCGTTGCCGAAATCGGTTTGCTCACCGCGCTGGGCGCAACCCGGGCGCGCATTCGCGTTTTGTTTCTGATCGAATCCACCGTGCTGTCAACGCTGGGCGGACTGACCGGTTTAACTGTTGGTGCCGGTATTGCATGGCTGCTGAAAACATTAATGACCAATCTGCCGGTGAATATTCCCTGGGACTATGTTCTCGGCGCCCTGGCATTATCGATTGTCATCGGTCTGGCGGCGGGTGTATTACCCGCGATGCGCGCCGCCCGTCTTAATCCGGTCGAAGCCTTGCGCACCGAATAGTGCTAATCAATCGCATGCAATAATGATTTGTCGTTGTGCATGCCATTCGGATATAAAATACTGCCGAATACCGTATGTCGGCTTATGACACGGCCTGACTGTGATCCATTTTTCCACTTTCCCATTTTTCAATAGCGCTTTAATAGCGTTTTCCACCTATGACACTGACCCAAAAAATACTGACCTGGATGACGGCCGGACTTCTTCTGGGCAGCCTGATCAATATCTTTGCCCCGGACAATGCCGTAATTCAGGATTATCTGATCAATGGTTTGTTTCATGTCATCGGCGCCATCTTCATCAACCTGTTGCAGATGCTCGTCGTGCCGCTGGTGACGTTCTCACTGATCTGCGGCGTTTGCGGCATTGGCGATATTAATACGCTCGGACGGATCGGCATTAAGTCGCTTGTTTTATTTCTGCTGACCACCTTACTGGCGGTTGCTCTGGCGGTTTTTGCGGCCGCGAGTATCGGTCCGGGCAAGGATTTTCAGCGCCCACAGAGCATGCAAAGCACTTTTACGGTACCGGATGCACCACCGTTGACTCAAATCATTATCGATCTTGTACCCAGTAACCCTGTCGCCGCTTTTGCCGCCGGCGACATGCTGCAGGTCATTTTTTTTGCGCTGTTGTTTGCCGTCTGCTTACTGATGATTGGCGAACGTGGCCGTTCAGTGATCGATGGCGCGGAGAAATTAAATGAAGTCATGATGCAGATTGTCACCGTTGTTATGTCGGTAGCGCCCTATGGTATTTTTGCCATCATGGCTAAAACATTTGCGGTACAGGGAATCGAGTTGATTTTACCCATGCTCAGCTATTTCTGCGTGGTTGTTGCAGTGCTGGTCGCTCACACGATGGGCACGCTGATGATCATGTTAAAGCTATTGGGAAAGATCAATCCCATTCAATTCCTGAAAAAAGTGCGCACCATTCAGCTTTTTGCATTCAGCACATCAAGTTCAAATGCAACCATTCCGGTTACCCTGAACGTCGTGGAAAAACGCATGGGCGTCGACAATGCGACGGCTTCGTTCGTCGTGCCGCTCGGCGCAACGATTAATATGGATGGCACGGCGATTATGCAAGGTGTTGCCGTTGTATTTATCGCCAATGTGTATGGCATAGAACTTGGCCTGACCGGCTATCTGACTGTCATCGGCATGGCTGTACTGGCTTCGATCGGAACAGCAGGCGTGCCTGGCGTCGGCCTGATCATGCTGGCGATGGTATTCAATCAGGTCGGCCTGCCCGCAGAAGGCATCGCATTGATTATGGGCATAGACCGTTTGCTGGACATGATGCGTACTGCGGTTAATGTAACCGGCGATGCCGTTGTAGCGCTAATTGTTGCAAACAACGAAAACAGTCTGTCAATGGATATTTTTAACGACCCCGACGCGGGTATGGAATCCGTCCATCTACCGCACAATGACACACCGCCGAAGTAGCCAATGATCGTAGAGCTATTATTCCCTCAGCGAAGGATCGGTTATAAAACCAATTTTCACCATACCAGCATTGGCAGCTTTGCTCATGACTTTGGCGACATGCTCATAATGCGCTAATTTATCAGCACGGATATGCAATTCGGTTTTGGGATCCTGCGCCACGACCGCGGAAAAACGGTCTGACAATTGATCCAGCAATACCGGTTCGCCATTCCAGAACAGGCTGCCATCGGTTTGTATCGCCAATTCGACATGTTCGGGCTGTGTAATATTGGGCGTACTTTCCGCAGTCGGTAAATCAATCTTTACCGAATGCGTCAATAGTGGCGCTGTAATGATAAATATAATCAACAAAACAAGCATCACATCGACCAGCGGCACGACGTTGATCTCAGCCATTGGCGCTTGCTGCCCGTTGCCATTCATACTGCCAAGTGCCATTGCTATCCTCTTTTGTCCAGATTTGAATAGGGTGTTGCAGGCGCGACTGTCTGCGGCAGAGGCTGTTTCTGATGACTGTCACTACCGCTCCCCATCGTGATCAATACAAACAGATCGTGCGCAAAGGCATCCAGACGTGCGAGCCATATGCGATTACGCCGCACAAAAGCGTTATAGGCCAGTACTGCCGGGATCGCTACGGCAAGGCCCAGCGCTGTCATGATTAATGCTTCGCCAACAGGGCCTGCGACTTTATCCAGCGTCCCCTGTCCCGATAAACCGATTTGTATCAATGCATGATAAATTCCCCAGACAGTTCCGAACAGGCCGATATAAGGCGATGCAGAGCCCGCCGAGGCAATCAGCGTCAATCCGTTTTCAACACGCGTAGCTTCCTGTTCGATACCGTTACGCAAGACACGCGTCAAAAATTCACTGGTTCCGCCCGCAGCAGCCAGTTTATACGCATCATGTACTTTGGAATCTGTTGCAGCTTCCATGCCAAGCTTGGCCAGTTCAGCGAAAGCGTTGTTCGGCGTAGTGGTGTTCAGCGATCGTTTTACTTCTTCCAATGAGGCAACGCCCCAGAAATGCTTTAAAAATGCAGCCGCACGTCTTTTAGCGATAAAGTTGGCGATGCTTTTGCTAATGATCAGATACCAGCTGGCTATTGAAAGCGAGATAAGTAAAACCAGCACCCCCATTCCCACGCTATCAATTTGAGCGAGAAAATGAGAAAAACCAAGACCTTGTTCCATTAATTATTTCCTTGCAATACAAAATTAAAAGGTTGCAGTGCAACCGCACGCACAGGCTGGCCACCCCGTGTTGACGGTCGGCACCGCCAGCTTCTTACTGCGTCCAGCGCTGCTTTATCCAATCGATCATAACCGCTGCTGTTGATCACACGTGCACTATCAATACGACCGTTTTCATCCAGCTCAACCCGCAATACCAGCTTGCCTTCCTCACCCATGCGGCGTGAAATTGCGGGATACGTCGGTGCAGTCAGTGACGGGCAGGAAACGGACAATTCCGATGACAGCGTGACCGGCCCTGCCGGCATTTGTGGCTTGGTTGGCGCTTCTGCCGCGGGTCTTGACACGACGCTTTCCTCAACCGCTTTGGGTTCCGGCTCAGGCTCCGGTGGCGCTACATATTGTGGTTTGGGTGTTTCCGGTGCTTTTGCCACCAATCGCTTCACTTTCGGCTTAGGTTTGGGCTCGGGCTTTTGAACCGGCTGAAGTTTTGCCGGTACGGGTTCCGGTTTGACCTCTGGTTGAATTTCAGGCTCGGGTAAAGAAAGCACTTCGGCAAACAATGTCACCAGTTGCTCAGGTTGCGGCATAATACGTTGCGCCCATAACACATGAAACAGCGCGGCATGAATAACCAGCGCAAACAGGATACCCGGCAAAGAAATGAGACTTTGCTTCGGTCCTAGATAAAAATCGACATTTTTCTGTGAAAGTAATTGCATTACTGACTAATCATCATCTAATTTCGTTATTTCTTTCTCCGATACACCCTGACAGACTTACGCACTACGGATCAATATGTAAAACAACGCCTGGCACAACTTCCCACACGCACTACGGCCTGTTCAATACTTATTTAATAGGCAAATAAATAGATAAATATGATGTATCGATTTTGATTAAACCTGGAATAATAAAGCAAACGATAATAATTATCAATAACCTTCGTGCTAATTACCGATGCCGGAAAATTATGTTAATAGATTGTATCTATGGAATTAATCTTAATCCAGGGCGGTCAGGGTTACATCGATAATCGCATCCAGCTGATCGGGATCAACCTGCGCTGAAATCATGAGCCGGATACCTGCGATACTGCTCATCACATAATAAGCCAGCGCTTCGGAATCTTTTTCTTTGGTGATAATGCCTGCATTCTGGCCATTCTTAACCGCACGCTGCATGATTTCATTAAAACGCAAGGTGGCGTTTGAAACCAGTTGGGAAATATAAGCATCACGCCCGCCAAATTCATGCGCCGTGTTCATGATAAAACAGCCCAGATGCGGTTTACCCGACCGGACGCCCTGCACCAGTTCACGAAAAAACTTTTCGATAAAATCGCGCCCGTTCGGCGTTTCTTTCATGCCTTGTTCCAATAAAGCAATCTGCTTATCGCAGAACAGGCTAAGACATTGCTCAAACAGATTGGATTTATTGCCATACGCATTATAGAAGCTGCTTTTTGAAATACGTGTCGCTTGCAGCAAATCATCGAGAGAAGCGCCATCATAGCCTTTCTCCCAGAACACATTCATAGCCGTTTCCATTGCCTCAGCGGGATCAAATCCAAGCGGCCGACCTTTTTTTACTGCTTTCTGCTGGTTTTTCAAGAATTTTGTTAACACGCTCTCGCACTCTTTTCCGTTGATCGAATAATTTTAGACACACAGCAAACATTATCTAATTCTATTATAAAATATCCAAAAAAGAGTATCCGTTTTCCAGTCAGGGTTTTTTTAGTTGCATCCATTTATCCATCCATAAAACCCAATCGCCCAACACCGGAACAACGGATAATATTATTTCAGCTTCATTACAACGTTACAATGCGATTATGACATTATCTTTTCCCGGCTTCTGGCGGCGGCTTGTTTGCCTGCTCTACGATTCATTTATTCTACTCGCGGTTATCTTTATTGCCAGTTTCCTTTTTCACCTTATTCTGCGTGACCCCAGCGTCACTTATTTCAGACCGCTTTATCAGTTATACCTGTTGATTGTAATGGGTTATTATTTTGTATGGTTCTGGACGCATGGCGGACAAACACTGGCCATGCAGACATGGAAAATACGCGTAGTCACCCGTGAGGGACAAAAGCTGGATAATCGTAAAGCAACCATCCGGTATCTATTGGCGACAGCCGGAACTTTCTGCGTTGGTATCGGATTTTTATGGGCTTTGTTTGACCAGGAGCATCAATATCTTCATGATCGACTGGCCGGTACACGCCTGGTTAAAATCACCACTTGAGTTCGAATTCATAAAATCATGTCATTCTTCACCCCCGCGATCACGGACAAAAACACAACACCATGATTCATAAATCAATATTCCCCCCAATAAAAACCATGTCAAGTTAACTGATTATTCCTGGATCAATATGCTAAAATTGGCGGTTTGTTTTTAGGAAACGCTGGTTTTTAAAATCTCTGATCGGTATCGGTAGTAACGCAGTAAATTATTAGTGTGCAATGACGTAAATATAGGTGTTCTAAAAAAAAGAAGTATTGAAATATTAAGTATTCCAAACGCCAGTCTGAGGATATTTCCATGTCTACATTAATCGTTGCAAAAACGACCCATTTGCGGTCATTGCAAAATGAATATGCGGTTGCCATTTATTGGTTATTGTTATGTAGTGCAACGTTCTGTATTTTTTTGCTCGATCTTAATACGCCGTTTGGAATCGCTGCAGGGATGCCTTATGCTTTGGTCGTATTTGGCAGTCTGTGGCTGAAAGGCAATCAGAGTACCTATATTTTATTTTTCACGAGCACACTCCTCACCATTGCCGGTTTTTTTCTTTCCCTGAATCAGATAGCGCCTATTGATGCGGTTCTGACCAATCGCTTTTTTGCGCTACTGATCATCGCATGCATTGCATTTATGGTGCTTAAAATAAAAAAAGTAAGCCAGGAAGTTACAATCGTCAAAACAGATTTATATATTGATTCATTGACCAACTGTAAAACGGGCCGCGCTTTTGTGCTTGAGTTACGCGCTGAGATTAAAAGAAGCAAACGCTACAACCATAATTTATCCTTGGCGATCTTCGATGTTGATCATTTCACCCAGTTGACGCATCGTGACAGCACAGACCAGCATTGTCGAAATTTTTTGATAAAACGATTATCCCGGGAAATCGGTAAATCCATAAGAAATTCGGATCAACTCTACCGTATCAGCACCGATCGGTTTGCGGTGATATTCGTTGAAACCAATACCCATGAAGCAAAAGAAGTCAGCAATGCATTGCGTGAAAAAATTTCCAAAACCAATCCATCGGGATTTCATCCCGGCTGTACTGTGAGTGTCGGGATCGCCACACTGGATATCGACGACAATAGACGCAAACTCTATAAACGCGCTGAACAGGCCCTAATAAAGGCAAAAGAAAATGGCAGAAATCAGGTATCTACATTACCGGAAACCACACGTAACGGTAAACCGCTGATACCCGCAATTTTGTTACGCTCCCGAACAGGCTGAGGCCAATTTGCATACTCAACCGAACCATTGAATTTAAAATGACATACTCTGATTCACCATTCCAAAAACTCAACCCTCGTAACCTACTCTTAATCTGGCACGTTCTTTTTAACGGATAATCTTATATAATTCAAACCTCATTTGATTAAGTTAAGCTGAAAGGCTTAAATCTATTCATGAGTTTGATCAATAAATCAATGGCCAGCAAATCAACCGGCCGCTCAACGACTCCGCGTGTTTCCCGTCTGTTACGTGAATCCGGCTGGCTTCTGCTGCTGGGCGTAGCGCTGTATCTTATACTGATTTTTTACAGTTATGATCGTGGCGATCCCGGATGGTCGCATAGCGGTGATTATAGTCACATTCAAAATGCCGGCGGGTATATCGGCGCCTGGATCGCGGATTTTCTGCTTTATCTTTTCGGTGCATCGGCCTGGTGGTGGGTCATTTTTTTCGGCGCCACCGTCTTCTGGAGTTATCGCCGCATCGACACCGGAGGCATCTTTGACCGCCAATCCATCGTGCTCTTATTCAGCGGCTTTCTGCTGCTGCTTTTTGCAAGCAGCGGACTTGAATCACTCCGCTTTTATACACGCAGCATTACATTGCCCTATCATTCCGGTGGCATACTCGGCGAAACCACCAGTCGCTATTTATCCGAGTTACTCGGATTTACAGGGACAACCATGATATTTCTGATCCTGATCGCCGTCGGCTTCAGTCAATTCACCGGACTATCGTGGGTGCGTTTTGTCGAAAAAATAGGCGAGGTCATCGAGAATGGCATCGTGCGGATACAGCAATTATGGTTGAATAAAATCGCGCAATACAATAACAGGAATCATAACGTCGTCGCTGAAGCTGAAAGTTTCTTCAATACGGCGGACAACACGCCATTCAAAGAAGATACGCCCATATACATTGAATTGCCCGCTGAAACATTTACAAAAGAGGTGCTTACCAAATCCGAGCGCGTCATAAAAGAAAAGGAAAAACAGAAATCGTTATTTACCGGTTCCTCGGGATTGCCACCGCTCCATTTACTCGACGCACCGGAAAAAGACATCGAAGTTTTAACCAAAGACGCACTAGAGGCCATCTCACGTTTAATCGAGAACAAACTCAAGGAATTCGGTGTTACGGTTAAAGTCGTCTCTGCCTATCCCGGCCCGGTGATCACGCGTTATGAAATTGAACCGGCAGTCGGCGTCAAAGGCAGTCAAATTATCAACCTAGTAAAAGACCTGGCGCGTGCGCTGACGGTATCCAGTATTCGTGTCGTCGAAACAATACAGGGCAAGACCACCATGGGGCTGGAGATTCCTAATCCGAAACGCCAGATTGTGCGGCTCACGGAAATTCTCAGCTCACAGCCTTATGCCCATATGGCATCGCCGCTGACCATCGCCTTAGGCATGGATATCAGCGGGCGGCCTATCGTATCCGATCTGGCCAAAATGCCACACGCATTGGTTGCCGGCACAACCGGCTCCGGCAAATCAGTGGCGATCAACGCCGTCATTCTGAGCCTGATTTACAAAAGTACGCCGGAACAGGTACGCCTGATTCTGGTCGATCCCAAAATGCTGGAATTATCCGTTTATGAAGGTATCCCGCATCTGCTGACACCGGTTGTCACCGATATGAGTCAGGCCGCCAGCGCTTTACGCTGGTCGGTTGGCGAGATGGAACGCCGCTACAAACTGATGTCATCGCTGGGTGTCCGTAATCTGAATGGCTATAATCAGAAAGTACGCGAAGCCGCCAAGAATGAAGAGCCGCTGTTTAATCCGCTGAGCGTGCTGGAACCACCGGAACCACTTGAAGAACAGCCACTCATCGTTATTGTCATTGATGAACTGGCGGATTTAATGATGGTAGCCGGTAAAAAAGTAGAACAATTGATCGCCAGGCTTGCGCAGAAAGCCCGTGCAGCCGGTATTCATCTGTTACTGGCAACACAGCGCCCATCGGTCGATGTGATCACCGGATTGATTAAAGCCAATATTCCGACCCGAATCGCTTTCCAGGTCTCCAGCAAAATCGATTCACGTACAATCCTGGATCAGATGGGTGCGGAAGCCCTGCTCGGACAGGGCGACATGCTTTATCTGCCGCCCGGCAGCGGCCTTCCCCAGCGTATACATGGTGCCTATGTCGCCGATCATGAAGTTCATAAAGTCGTGGAATATCTGAAAGAACAAGGCGGCCCTTGTTATATCGAGGATATACTGAACACCGGCGATGAAGAAAACGGCGCCGATTCGCTGACGAATGAATCGACCAGACAAAATGGCGGCGAAACGGATCCGCTTTATGACGAAGCGGTTCAGATTGTGCTCAAAACCCGCCGCGCTTCAATCTCGCTGGTGCAAAGAAATCTGCGCATCGGCTATAATCGGGCGGCGCGCCTGATTGAAGATATGGAACGGGCCGGAATGGTATCGGTCATGCAAAGCAATGGAAATCGTGAAGTTCTGGTTCCAGCGCGCAATGATTAACTTCTGATTTCAGATCGCTTTTAAATAAGTATGAATTTTACTCTTCCTTCCAGTGCATTGTATATATGCATTCTGCTGATCGGCGCGCCGAGCACTGCATGGGCAACAGCGGCTATCGACAACCTGAAGCGTTTTATTCGGGAAACACAAACGGTAGAAGCCAACTTTTCTCAGGCATTGTCTGACAGAAATGCGCGCATCATACAAAGATCCAGCGGCACGATGCAGTTTGAACGCCCTGACAAGTTTCGGTGGATTTACAAAATACCCTATGAGCAAACGATTGTCGGCGATGGAGAAAAAGTCTGGTTTTACGATCACGATCTGAGTCAGGTTACCGTCCGCCAGTTCAACATCGCGATTGGCAGCAGCCCGGCCGCGCTGCTTGCCGGAAGCGGTGCTATTGAAGAAAACTTTGAACTCGTCAATCTCGGCCTACAGGAAGATATTGAGTGGCTTGAAGCGACGCCAAAAAATAAAGACAGCACCTTTGAATTCATTCAAATGGGATTTTCGCAGCAAGGCGAACTGCAATTTATGGCTTTAAGAGATAATTTTGGCCAGACGACTTATCTTACGTTTTCCGACTTGAACAAAAACCCGAAATTGCCGGAAAATGTGTTCAAATTTGCACCGCCTGAAGGTGCAGACATCATTAGTGAATGATCTGTTTACGGCTTCCCGCCCGCAGCCGCCGCTCGCAGAACAGCTACGCCCAAAAGTACTGAGTGATATTGTCGGTCAACCACACCTGTTAGGCGCGGGGAAACCGCTGCGGCTGGCGATTGAATCCGGGAAACCGCATTCGATGATTTTGTGGGGACCACCGGGCACCGGCAAAACATCCCTCGCACAAATCATGTCGGATACCTTTAATGCCGAATTCATTGCGGTTTCTGCCGTGCTGTCAGGTATTAAAGATATTCGCAATGCCATCGAGAAAGCCGAATTAACCTTGCAGCAAACCGGCCGTCATACCATATTGTTTGTCGACGAAGTGCATCGCTTTAACAAATCCCAGCAGGACGCATTTTTACCACATGTTGAGCAAGGCTTAATCACGTTTATCGGTGCGACTACGGAAAACCCGTCATTCGAAGTGAACAGCGCATTGCTCTCGCGCGCGCAGGTCTACAGTCTCACACCACTGTCCGACGCGGATCTTTCCCTGATCCTGGATCGTGCTAAAAGTATTTCACACGCCGCGCCCTGTTTCAACGATGACGCCCGTGAATTGATCATTACCTATGCGGACGGTGACGCGCGGCGCCTGCTCAATCTTTTTGAACAGTTGATTCTTGCCGCAGAATCGGGAAATATTATCGACATTGAAGCCGAATTCGTGCGCAATACCCTTTCGCGCAATTCCCGGCACTTTGATAAAGGCGGCGACGCATTCTACGACCAGATTTCAGCACTGCACAAATCCGTTCGCGGCTCATCACCGGATGCCGTGCTGTACTGGCTATGCCGCATGCTGGACAGCGGTACGGATCCAAGCTATATTGGCCGCCGTCTGATTCGTATGGCGATTGAAGATATCGGCATTGCAGATCCGCGCGCACTACAGATGACGCTGAACGCCTGTGATACCTATGAACGATTGGGCAGCCCGGAAGGCGAGCTTGCGCTGGTTCAGGCTGCACTGTATTTAGCCTGCGCGCCCAAAAGCAATGCGGCTTATATGGCCTACAAAAAGGCACGCGCATTTATTGCCCAGGATAAATCGCGCCCTGTTCCCATTCACCTGCGTAACGCGCCGACGCAATTAATGCAGAACATGGGGTTTGGCCGCAATTACCGTTATGCGCATGATTATCCTGAAGCCTATGTTGCCGGTGAAAACTATTTCCCGGATGATTTTCCGGCGGTCAATTTTTATCAACCGACAGAAAACGGTCTGGAAGCAAAAATTAAGGAAAAATTAAACTATTTGCGCAGTCTGGATAAAAAAGCTAAAAAAGCCTCAACGGATACATAAGATCCCTATCCGTTAAAACACACCAGCAGCACTAGCACTATTACGCACCCGGAGTTTGCATGTTAGATATTCAATTATTACGCACTGATCTTGAGCATATCGCACATAAACTGGCCAGCCGGAATTACCAGTTTCCCGTAGAGCAATTCAATCAGCTCGAACACGAACGCAAAAAAATCCAGACCCAGACCGAAGCTTTGCAGGCAAAACGCAATGCCGCGTCAAAGCGTATCGGGCAAGCAAAAAGTAAAGGGGAAGATGTCTCTGAAATTCTCGCCGAGATCGCCAGCCTGGGTGACGCGCTCAAAACATCTGAAAACACACTGGAGCAGATCCAGTCCGAGTTGCAGGCTATCCTGCATGAAGTCCCCAATTTACCACACGATAGCGTACCGCAAGGCAACGGCGAAGAAGACAACCAGGAAATCCGGCGCTGGGGAGAAATTCCTGAATTCAGTTTCGAAGTTATGGATCATGTCAGCATCGGCGAAGGCTTGAATCTGCTGGATTTCGAAACCGCGGCAAAACTCAGCGGCGCGCGCTTCAGCCTGATGAAAGGCGACCTCGCGCGCCTGCATCGTGCGCTGGCGCAATTCATGCTGGATACGCATGTACAGGAAAATGGCTATACCGAAACCTATGTCCCTTATCTGGTCAATCGCAGCAGCCTGCAAGGCACCGGGCAACTGCCGAAATTTGAAGCGGATCTCTTTACGGCCACTGCCGGAAACACTAAAACGAATCCGTCAGAACACCATGAACATTTTTATCTGATTCCCACGGCTGAAGTCCCCATCACCAATATCGTGCGCGACGAAATCATCCCATTCAAAACGCTGCCGCTGAAATTCGTCGCACATACCCCCTGCTTTCGTTCCGAAGCCGGCAGTTATGGCCGGGATACACGCGGACTGATACGCCAGCATCAATTCGACAAAGTAGAACTGGTACATATCGTGCACCCGGATGAATCTTATGCGGCATTGGAAGAATTGCTCGGGAATGCAGAAAAGATACTGCAAAAACTGAAGCTGCCTTACCGGGTAATGGCGTTATGCACCGGAGATATGGGTTTCTCCGCCGCGAAAACTTACGATATTGAAGTCTGGTTACCTGCACAGAAGACTTATCGTGAAATTTCATCTTGCAGCAATTGCGAAGCATTTCAGGCAAGGCGCATGCAGGCACGCTTTCGTAACGGAAACGGCAAACCTGTTTTATTACATACATTAAACGGCTCCGGCCTTGCCATCGGGCGAACACTGGTCGCGGTTCTGGAAAATTTTCAAAATGCTGACGGCAGCGTTTCCATCCCGGAAGTATTGCAACCCTACATGAACGGTCTTGACCGACTACGGACAGCAGGAGGACAATGAAATCTGGACAATCTTATTTCAAAATGACGGGGTAACCAAAACATGCAAAACGATCATAGCGAACACAACACAACCGCTGACAATAACCGCATTAAAGATGACCTGACCCTGCTCGAACGGGAAATACACGATGCATTGGTGAACGGCGTCAATATCCGCGAAACCGTTCATAATCTGACACTGCGTGCAATCAATGCAGATCGTCTGGATATCGATTCAATCCGCCGCATCGTGACCGCTGTCACCAACGGTGTTCACGAAGGTGCGCAGAAACAGCTGATTACCGCATCCAATCAGACACAAGCCGCAAGATCACAGATTTCGGAAGCCGTTTCAGGATTGGATTCCGCGCTGGCACGCGTGGCTGAAGCAACAAAACTCGCAGTTCAGGAAGCCGCCGGACGCGCCCAGAAATTTTCTGACAAGGAATTAGGGCGTACCCACTCGGATATTGAAGGTCTCGAAAACATTTTTCTGGATACATTGCAGAATACCGCTTCCGGAGCCAAAGGCGTGTTATCCGATATTCTGCAGGATATCGCGACACACGCAAAAAATAACGGCACTATCGTCGGCGCGCAATTAAAGGAAACGCTCACTGTGCTTACGCAACAGGCCGCTTCAGTCAGCCATGCGCAACTGGAAGCAGGCGTACAGCTGGCGCAATCCACGGCCGATTTTATTCAAAAAACCACAACAGGCGTACTGTCGGGCATAAAAGACCACACGCAACACAAAAAATAACGCATACCGCTCACCGTATCCCATTCGCCACATCCGGTTGGCGCATTTCGCCAACCGGTGACACGGAATACTCATTTTCACAGACTTGTGTCTTCTGGTGCCAGTATCGGGGGGTTGTCTGGCGCCAGCCTGAAACAGCTATGCCATTCGGCTCGAACCGGATGGCTATCGCGCCATTGCAATCGCTGCGCAATAATGCAGCGCCGATTTCCTGATAACGCGTTACGACATCGGGTCTTGGATGCCCGAACCGGTTCCGGTAGCCGACGGTAAATACGGCCACATCAGGATTAACCTGACGCACAAATGCGCTGCTCGACGAAGTAAGGCTGCCGTGGTGCGGCGCGATAAGCACTGTTGAGGGCAATTGCTGCGACAAATGCGCCAGCAGATGCTGTTCGGATTGACGCTCAATATCAGCCGGTATCAGTACGCTGCCATATTCCGTGGTGATTTTCAGAACACAACTGCTGGGATTGGTTTTACGGTGCGGATCCTGATAAATCTCAGGCGACGGATGCAACATTTCAAACAACACGCCATTCCAATTCCAGGATTGCCCGATATGGCAGTGTATATGCCGCCCTGTTGCAAACCGTGCTGATTGCGCCAGCGCATGCGCCTGATCCAGCGAAGAAAAAAATGTATCTACCGGAACCGCATCGAGAATGGATAAGGCGCCACCACTGTGATCGGAATCCGCATGCGACACGATCACGGCATCCAGTTTGCGTATTCCCGCACCGCGCAGAAAAGGGATAATGACGCGCATACCGCTGTCTGATTCACCAAATGAAGGCCCTGTATCAAACAGCAATGCATGCTCATGCGTTTGCGCAACCACCGCAAGCCCCTGCCCCACATCCAGCACGGTCAACCACAAAGCTTTTTCGGGCGGTTTGTCCGGAAGTACCAGAAACGATGGCAAAATAGCTAGTAGCCCCAGCCAACGTGCAGGGAATCCTGAAAAAAATCCCAATCCCAGGCCGCCGGGCAGTAATAGCCAGACGACGCCGATAATCGCCATTGGAATTGTCCAGAAAGGCGGCGTATGCTGTTGCCACACCGACTGCGGTAACGCGCTGAACCACTGCAACACCGCCATGACAAAACTGAGCACGCCATGCGCCAGCGTTAACGGAAAATCCAGCCCTGGCAACGCCGCAAGCAATGTCAGCGGCACGACGATCGAACTGATCAGCGGTATTGCAACGGCATTCGCAAAAGGCGATACAATCGATAATTGCTGGAACAATATCAGCAACAGCGGAATCAGACCGAGCGTAATCGCCCACTGCAGGCGCACCCAACCAGCCCAGCGTGCTGTGGAACCTGATACGTTGATGCGCCCAACCGTGATCAGCATAATGATCGCCACAGCGCCGAATGACAGCCAGAACCCGGCGGACAGCGTTGCCCAGGGATCGATCAGCACCACCACAAACAACGCGATGGACAGCACCATTGATGAAGAAGTCATGCGATTCTGCCATACCGCCACAGCAACCACAGCCAGCATGATAAATGCACGCTGCGCAGGAATGGCAAAGCCGGATAACAAGGCATAACCCAGCGCCGCAACCAATCCCACCATGACTGCTGCCCGCCGTGCCGGCATGTGCAGCAATAAAAACCCGCTGTAGCGCCACAGTAAATATACCAGCCCATACACCAGCGTAGCGACCAGACTGATATGTAATCCGGAAATTGCCATTAAATGATTCGTACCGGTACGGGTAAAAATCTCCCAGTGATCCTGTGGAATCGCACGTTGATCGCCCGTCACTAATGTCTTCAGTACACCGGCATACGGTTGATCCTGCAAAATTCGGTCAAAACGCTTCTGAATATACGACCTTACCTGCTCTATCCGATAGAGCGACCATCCGCTGATTGCGTCCAGGCGCATGTTATTACCAGCTTCCCGGACATAACCAATGGCACGTATGTTACGTTCCAGCACCCATTTTTCATAGTCAAATCCATGCGGATTGGCGGTACTATGCGGGCGCTTCAAACGCACCGTCATTTGCCAGCGCTCACCGGGGTTTATCTCTGGTAGCACCATTCTGTCGCCATCTCCTGCGCTATTGTTATACCACGAGTTATACCACGACAGTGATATGCGCCTGGGAACATACGCCTGCGGTGTGATGACCTGTTCAACATCAAACAGAAACCCAACTTTTCTGTCCGTGTGCAGCGGCATATTGGCAACGAAACCGGTGATCTGCACATCCCTGCCTTCCCAGTCTTCCGGCAGACTGTCCGCCAGACGCCAGTGCGCTTTACCGGCAGCCCAGAAATAACCGCAACCCAGCAGAAACACCAGCAATAAACAGCGGCTGATGAAACGCACAGAACGCGCCTGGCCTTGCCAGCAAACAATGACACCGACTAGCAGCGGAAATAAAAAAACTGCCGGAAACATGGCAGGCAAATCAGCCTGCCATTGCAACAGCCCCGTACCCAGAACAAACGAAAGGATACCAAGACGAATGGGCACGGACAGTTAACGTGGTATTTTATGAACGGATGGGGATTCCGGTTTTATCCGGCGCCTGATGATGGATTTTAACCGGAATACGTCGCCGCCCGAAGTTGCCGTCAAATCGGCCAAAGCATCCGGTAATCCCTGTTCCGCAATGGTTGCAGCGCCCGTTGTCCGTCAATTGATAATGCTCGATCTCATACCAGTTGCGAACGATCAGCGCATTGTTGCACGCGGGGCAATACGTCGTGTCGCCTTCCTGATGATAGATATTGCCGGTATAAACATAGGTCAGCCCCGCATCCAGCGCCGTCCGGCGCGCGCGGATCAATGTTTCCGCCGGCGTTCCCGGTATAGCATGCATTTTGTAATCCGGATGAAATGCGCTGAAATGCAGCGGCACATCGACGCCGATCTCCTTCACAATCCAGCCGCACATGGCTTCAATCTCATGCACGGAGTCGTTCAATCCGGGAATGAGTAAGTTCGTTATTTCAAACCAGACGTCGGTTTCATGTTTCAGATACTTCAGCGTATCCAGCACCGGTTGCAGATGCGACCCGGTTTGCTTGACATAGAAATCTTCGGTAAATGCTTTTAAGTCGACATTGGCCGCATCCATTCCGGCGAAAAAATCGCGCCGCGGCCCTGCATGGATATAACCCGCAGTTACCGCCACGGTCATAATGCCCCTGGCATGACAGGCATCGGCGACATCCATGGCGTATTCCGCAAAAATGACCGGATCGTTATACGTAAACGCGATACTTTTGCAACCGAGAGAAAGCGCGGTACTGGCAATTTCTTCCGGGCTTGCCTGTGCAGCCAGCTTGTCAAAGCTGCGCGATTTGGAAATATCCCAATTCTGACAGAACTTGCAGGCCAGATTACATCCCGCCGTGCCAAACGAAAGAATACTGCTGCCCGGATAAAAATGATTCAGCGGTTTTTTTTCAATGGGATCGATGCAAAACCCGGAAGATCGACCATACGTCGTCAATACCATACCGTCTCCAACACGCCCGCGCACAAAACAGGCGCCCCGCTGCCCGTCGTGCAGTTTACAATCGCGCGGACATAAATCGCACTGAATGCGTCCGTCGCTTAACGGGTGCCAGTATTTTGCCGGAAACCATTCGGCGCAACCAATCGGTTCATCCATGATGTTTTCCTTCAATAAAATCTGTTTCACGCCATTTCTGCACGGTATAGCGTGATAATCGAATGGTGTCATGCCAGAAATCCACAGGTAAACCTGCTTTTACTTTCAACTGGGCCAGAAATTCCCGCGGCTGAGGCAGATTATTCCAGACCTGCGGCAGAAAAGTACTGCTGCACAGGCCATATTCCAGTAACACGCCGTCTATACCGGGCCGCAGTTGTTTTAAGGCATCCGCTTCACTGATAAACCGGATGGGCTGTGCTGCTGACAGCAGCGATATTTCGATGTCGATACTTTCCAGTTCAGCAGCCGTGACCGGTAAAAAACGGGTATCGCGCAATGCAGCCGATACCGCGTTGCTGCGTACATTGTCAATGAGCGGTTGATCCGTCTGCAAAGAACCGATACAGCCACGTAAACGCCCATGCTGTGTCAGCGTTATAAATGTTGCGCCGGTGTGTTGGAGCCATTGCGCCGATGTATCGACAGGTTCATCTTTCCATGCCGTAGCGTTCAGTGTGCGCGCAATTTGCAGCAGTATCCGGCTTTGTTCAGCGTGATGCATAGCGTTATGTCCATGGTGGTGGATGAATTGCAACTGCACGTCAGATTTCACGGTATTGTTCACAAAACGCAATCGCGGCATAGCCCACAACCCGATCCCGGGAGCCTGCCGTATCGCCCGAATTGCGCAGATCCAGTAAAACAGGTTTTAAATGATGCCGCTGCGCTGCCGTAATCAATCCATTGATTGACGCCCCACCACAAGCCTGATCATGGGTAACAGGCTGTTCTAATCGCAGAATGGATTGAACGGTGGCATTATCGGCCTGACGGGCCGCCGCATAGGGTAAATAATGCGAGAGATCGGAACTGATCACGATAAGCGTTTCATCGCCGCCCCAGACACAGTCGAGTACTTCGGCAACTTCCTGGTCCGATACGCTTCCTACGGCCAGCGGTAATATGCGGAAATCCGATAATACCCACTGCAGAAACGGTAACTGGACTTCCAGAGAATGCTCCATGGCATGAACTTACGGCAAATCCGCAATTGACCGGATTGCGCTTTGATCAATCTCAATCGCCCCCATCGGCGTATCGAAATAAGCCGCGCCCGGCAGTGCCAGACCGCGCACAGCCACACGATGCGCCGGCCCAAGCAATATGACGCGCCGGATCGAATCACGCTGTGTCGTTAAAGTTGCATAGGCCGTTGCAGCAACCGCCCCGGAATAACTATAACCGGCATGCGGAACAATCAGTGCTTTGGGTGACAATGCATACTGCCGCGCATCGGCAAGGAAGTGAGTGATCGCCCGTGATAGCTGCAATACGTCAGACGAATAAAAAAAACCGGCGACTGCGGGCTTACGAATGGCTGGTGCATGAATAGATGTCATAACTTCCCCCATTGATCAGATAACAAGATGAAGATATATCTCTTACAAAATCAAGCCTGCCGACGACACAGGGCCATCATAATCTATTCCTGAATGGTCAGATGCGCGATACCCTCGCTCAAATCCGTACCCTTGGCCGCTTTACCTTCCAATTTGATCTGCAGGCGCAACTCATTCATTGAATCCGCATTCCGCAGCGCATCTTCGTAGCTGATCAGATCCGCTTCGTAGAATTCGAACAATGCCATATCGAATGTCTGCATGCCAAGTTCACGAGATTTTTTCATAATCTGTTTGATTTCATGCACATCGCCTTTAAATATCAGGTCGGAAATCAGTGGTGAATTGAGCATAATTTCAATCGCGGCAACCCGCCCTTTGTTTTCTTTCTTAGGAATCAGGCGTTGCGCGATCAAACCTCTCAAATTGAGCGACAGATCCATGAGTAGCTGCGGGCGGCGTTCTTCGGGGAAAAAATTGATAATCCGATCCAGCGCCTGGTTGGCGCTGTTCGCATGCAATGTCCCCATGCATAAATGGCCGGTTTCGGCAAACGCAATCGCATGTTCCATGGTTTCACGGTCACGAATTTCACCGATCAATATTACATCCGGCGCCTGACGCAGGGTATTCTTCAATGCCGCTTCCCAGGATTCGGTATCAACACCGACTTCACGCTGCGTGATGATGCAGTTGATATGCTCATGAACATACTCCACCGGATCTTCAATGGTAATAATGTGACCGTAGCTGTTTTTATTCCGGTGCCCTATCAGCGCCGCCATGGAGGTGGATTTACCTGATCCGGTGCCGCCAACAAAAATAACCAGCCCACGCTTACTCATGACTACTTCCTTAAGTACCGGCGGCAGGCCCAGATCGTCAAAATCAGGTATTTTTGTCGTGATCGTCCGTAACACAATCCCCACCCGCTGCTGTTGCACAAACGTATTGACACGAAAACGTCCGATTCCGGCAGGATGGATTGCAAAATTACATTCCTTGGTCTGCTCGAATTCCCCAGTCTGTTTTTCATTCATAATCGCACGCGCCATGGCTTCCGTATGCAGCGCCGATAAAGATTGCTGAGATACGGGCGTCATCTTTCCATCAATTTTGAGCGCCGGTGGAAACCCAGCGGTGATAAATAAATCCGATGCTTTTTTGCGTAACATTAACCGCAAAAGATCATGCATGAATTTTTCCGCTTGTTCTCTATTCATTGTGGTTCCATCGATTATCTGAAATTGTCTTTATTGGCTGCCTTGCCGCGTGCTTCCGCCGTAGTCACGATATTGCGCCTGACCAGTTCGGCCAGATTCTGATCCAGCGTCTGCATGCCAACATTCTGCCCGGTCTGGATTGCGGAATACATTTGCGCCACTTTGCCTTCACGGATCAGGTTACGTATTGCGGGCGTGCCAACCATGATTTCATGGGCAGCAACACGGCTATTACCTTCTTTTGTTTTCAGCAGCGTCTGCGAAATCACGGCTCTGAGCGATTCCGACAGCATTGCGCGGATCATTTCCTTTTCCTCAGCAGGAAAAACGTCAATGACACGATCGATGGTCTTGGCCGCTGAACTGGTATGCAAAGTGCCAAAAACCAGATGGCCGGTTTCCGCAGCGGTCATGGCCAGGCGTATGGTTTCCAGGTCGCGCAATTCACCGACCAGGATAATATCGGGATCCTCGCGCAGGGCTGAGCGCAACGCATTCTCAAAACTATGCGTATCGCGGCCTACTTCACGCTGATTAATAAGACATTTTTTGCTTTGATGGACAAATTCGATAGGATCTTCCAGCGTCAGAATATGCCCGTATTCATTCTCGTTGATGTGATTGACCATCGCGGCCAGCGTAGTCGATTTGCCTGATCCGGTCGGCCCGGTCACAAGCACCACGCCACGCGGCTGATTGGCAATTTCCGCGAAAATCTTCGGCGCTTTGAGATCTTCAAGCGTAAACACTTTGGATGGAATTGTCCGCATCACAGCCGCCGCACCGCGCTGTGTATTGAACGCATTGACACGGAAGCGCGCCAGATTGGGGACTTCGAATGAGAAATCACATTCCAGCCTTTCTTCATAGTATTTGCGCTGACCGTCATTCATAATGTCGTACACCATGGCGTGTACTTCCTTATGCTCCATTTCCGGCAGATTAATACGTTTGATTTCACCATGCACGCGGATCATAGGCGGCATGCCCGCCGACAGATGCAAATCCGAAGCTTTATTCTTAACTACAAATGCGAGCAGTTCCACTATATTCATGTCATCCCCTGATTTCCGCTAATATCGGAAAATATTAAACTTTTAGGGCTTGACACTATCGAATGAACAGACCCCTTAGATCGGGGTTATTTCTTATTTTGGCTGAAAATACAAAGCCGTGAATTGAATTATTGAATGCATGCGATGCCGTGTGTTTTTACGTATTTTGTGTCTTCCGGTCACTGCATCGCTGAAAAACAGCCATCGCAGACACCGGCACACAATAGCGTTAAAATAAGCACCGGATTATCATTCAAGGTAGAATAGCTCCAATTTCAAATACAACCCAATTCGGCCATTCATATGAAACAAAGCACACCACGCTACATTCGCATGATCCGACTGACAAGGCTCGTCACCCATGTTGTATGGGGTATCCTGCAAGCTGTTGTTTATCCCTACCGTTCCCGCGAGACACGACAGCACATGATGCAGAACTGGGCTGCCGGTATCTTGAAAATACTGAATATCGATGTGCAGTGTTCCGGCGAAATACCCGGGCGGAACATCAAGCATGCCTTATTTGTCGCCAATCACGTGTCCTGGCTCGATATCTGTGTCATGATGGCTGTCAGCCCGACGCAGTTTGTCGCCAAATCTGAAATCCGGGAATGGCCTGTGATCGGTTTCTTATGCAAAAGAGTCGGCACGTTATTCATAGAACGTGCGAAACGCAACGACACTCTGCGCATCAACCATGAGATCAGCGCCGTGCTTAGCATGGGAGAACGGGTTTGCATTTTTCCGGAGGCCGGTACCAGTGACGGCACAAAAATCAATCATTTTCATGCGTCACTGCTGCAATCCGCGATCAATACAGCGGCCCATATGTATCCTGTGGCCATCCGCTATCTGGATTGCGCAGGCAACATCTCACGTGAGGCTGCTTACCTTGATGTATCGCTTATGGTTTCCTTGCAGAACATCCTCAGGCAACCGCGTATAGAAACGGTGCTGGTTTTCAGCAATGCCATTGACAGTGCAGGAAAAAACCGCCGCGAACTGGCGCGCTTGGCCGAGCAGGCTATCGCTAACACGTTATCGCTGTCGCCGCAGTATCACACTGAATCTGAAAAACCTTCCTATCTTCCAGGCGTATAGCGGAAAGCTGCCTGTTCCAGACGCAGCCGCTATCCAGCGCGATCATACGTTCGGTAACATATAAGCCAAGCGCTGACCAATGACCGCAGACAATCGTATCATTCCTGCTGACTCGGCCGGGTACCTCAAACCAGGGCATATAACCCTCCGGGATTGAATCGCGCGTGCCCTTATAAGCGAAATTCATTCTGCCATCAGGGCTGCAAATACGCATACGCGTCATCGCATTGATAATCACACGCAGACGCTCCGAGTCTTTCCAGTGGTCATCCCAGTAATTGGGTTCATTACCGTATAAACGCGCAAAAACTTCGCGGTAATCGCGCTGCTGCAAGGCAACTTCAACTTCTGAAGCCAGTTCCGATGACCGGGCAATTGACCAGCCCGGCAGCAAACCGGCATGCACCATGGCACAATCATCTTCAGCGTAGAAGAGCCGCTGGTGGCGCAACCAATACAACATTTGCTCACCATCATCCGCATCGAGAATCGATTGAATCGTATCGTTTCTGTGGCTCCGGGCGATACCGGCATGCACCATCAGCAAATGCAAATCATGATTACCCAGCACCATGACAACCGCATCCCCTGCCTGCCTCACGAAACGCAGTATCGCCAATGAATCCGGGCCGCGATTAACGATATCGCCAACCAGCCACAATCTGTCACGCTTCGGGTTAAATCCGATCAAATCGAGCAGCGCCATGAATGCGGCATAACAGCCTTGAACATCACCGATTGCATAGGTTGCCATATCAATTACCGCAAGCCGAGCACATCCTGCATATCAAACAGTCCATTGGGTTTGTTCTGGAGAAAACGGACGGCGCGCAGCGCGCCCATGGCGAAAGTCATGCGGCTGCTGGCTTTATGAACAATCTCGACACGTTCCCCTGACCCGGCAAACATCGCGGTATGATCACCTACGATATCACCAGCGCGAATCGTGGAAAAACCGATAGTCGTGTCATCGCGCTCCCCGGTAACGCCTTCTCTGCCGTATACCGCAACCTTTTTCAAATCACGACCCAGTGCTGCCGCGATGACTTCACCCATGTGCAACGCGGTTCCGGAAGGCGCATCGATTTTATGCCGATGGTGCGCTTCAACGATTTCAATATCATAGCCTTCATTCAACACTCTGGCGGCAATTTCAAGCAGCTTAAGCGTCACATTGACGCCAACACTCATATTGGGTGCAAAGACGATTGCGATATCCTCGGCAGCCGTTCTGAGCCTGTTTTTTTCTTCATCAGAAAAACCAGTGGTGCCGATAATCATTTTTACACCGGCTTCCCGGCATACTTTTAAATGTTTGAGCGTGCCTTCCGGGCGGGTAAAATCAATCACATAATCACAGCCCGGCAAGGCTGCTGCATAATCATCGGTGATCATTATGCCGTTTTTTGATCCGATGAGTTCACCGGCATCCTGACCCACGTAAGCACTGCCGGCAACATCCAATGCGGCAGCCACACACATATCGTCTGCTTGTGTAATCGCTTCGAGCAATACGCGCCCCATTCGTCCGGAACTGCCCGCGATTGCGATTTTCTGGATAATCATGGTTTTCCTGTCTGGTTGTATTAGGGTGTATAAGGTTGATTATAAGGTTGTTATTTATCGATATGATTCTCAGGCACGCTGTCTGGATTTCCGGACTCAGCACCGCCTGTTACAGAAGGATGCTCAGCATGATGATTCAATGCCTCGCCATCGCGGTCTTCGGATTTCAGCTGTAAATCCGCCTGCGGTTTCTTTTTGTCGCTGGAATGAATGTTCTGCAGTTCGGTTCGATCCAATCGATCATCGATAAAATAGATGGTCAGTCTTTTCTGCTCAACCAGTCCGCCCCGAATGCGCTGAATATAGGCATAATCCCAGCGATTATCGCGAAATGGATCAACGATCAGCGGTGACCCCATCACAAACCTGACTTGCGGCCGAGTCATGCCGGGCCGCAGTTTCTCAAGCATTTCTTCAGTAACAACATTGCCCTGCTGCACATCGATTTTATAAAGTATGCGCGGCGCTAACGAGCACCCGGCCAGAAGATGCAAAAAAACCAGCAAAGTGATTATCTTTATTGCCATTCTGTTGATATCTTTTGTAAATTCATATTTGTGTAGTAAACTCAACCGGCATGCATACACTGCGTACACACAACACAACGCGTACATACAACGTGTCTGGATACTGAATACCCCCGAATACTCTTGCATGCTTTTATTCATTTATTAGCGCAATATGATACAGTAAATAATTTACTTGGCAGAGACAACCATGAGCAATTCTCGAGAACTCAAGAATATTGATCTGAAAAATATTGGCCTTAAAACCACGCTTCCACGGCTCAAGATACTCAATCTGTTTGAGAATAGTCCGGTGCGCCATCTTTCTGCTGAAGATGTTTACAAAGAATTGCTGAATGAAAATGAAGATATCGGCCTAGCCACCGTATACCGGGTTTTAACGCAATTTGAGCAGGCCGGATTACTTGAACGGCATCATTTTGAAAGCGGCAAGGCGGTTTTTGAATTAAAAAGCGACGGCCATCACGACCATCTGGTCTGCCTGCAATGTGGTCGTGTTGAAGAATTTTATGATGGCGACATCGAGAAGCGGCAGATCGCGATCGCCAAAGAACGCGGGTTCAAATTGCAGGAACATTCCTTGTCATTGTATGCCGATTGCCTGCGGAAGCAATGCCCGCATCGTGACAAATAAACCGCATTACCCGCAAAATAACGCACGATCCGCCATTTACAACCACTTATTCAATTTTACCCACTGTCCCCTGCGTGCATCATGAGTTTTCTGCGTTTGTACCCCAAAAAAAACCATAAAATCCTGTCATTATCCGGATCAATCTTTCTGATATGCGCATTTGCAGTAAATCTGCCTGCTGCTGCCGTTGCACAGTCATTCAATCAATGTGTCGCGGATCTGCAATCACAGGCACGGCAACAGGGCATTTCGGACAGAACTGTCAATCAGGTTCTCGGTCGCGTCAAATATCTTGCGCGCGTGATCGAGCTGGATCGCCGTCAGCCCGAATTTACACAAACTTTCGCAGGCTACTTCAATGCGCGCGTTAACGATGACCGGGTACGCAAGGGACGCAGCCTCATTGCAGAACATCAGAATTTATTAAATAGAATACAACGGAAAAACGGCATACCCGCCAAATATCTGGTTTCGTTCTGGGGATTGGAAACCAATTACGGCGGTTACTTTGGCGACTGGTCGGTGCCCGATTCGCTCGCTACGCTGGCCTGCGATCCACGCCGCAGCACCTTCTTTACGCAGGAATTATTGAATGCCCTGCGGATTATCGATGCAGGCGATATTACCCCCGACCGCATGATCGGTTCCTGGGCGGGCGCCATGGGGCATATGCAGTTCATGCCGTCCACATTTCTAAATTATGCCAAAGACGCGGACGGCGACGGACGCCGCGATTTGTGGGGAAGCCTGGAAGACGCTATGGCTTCCGCTGCGCATTTTCTCAAGCGTCTGGGATGGAATCCTGATCTTGAATGGGGTCAGGAAGTCAAATTACCCGCCGGGTTTGATTATTCACTCGCCGGTCTGCATCATCAATTGACATTCGCAGACTGGGCGGCACGCGGCGTTACACCGGTTTCGGGCCCCGCATTATTGTCGGCCCAGCAAAAAGCATCCCTGCTGGTGCCCGCAGGACATCAAGGTCCGGCTTTTCTTGTGACAAGCAATTTCCATGTCATCATGCGCTGGAACCGCTCCGAATTTTACGCACTGTCCGTTGGTCATTTGGCCGACCGCATCGGCGGCGGCCCCGCATTGTCCCGACCGCCTATAGAGAATGGAATAAAAATTTCGCGGGAACAAGTTCGCCAGTTACAGGCAAATCTCAACGCACTGGGTATTGATGCCGGCGGCGCGGACGGTGTGATGGGCCCACAGACACGGAGAGCAATCAGCGTCTTTCAGCAGCGCACCCAGCGGATTGCCGATGGCTATCTGGACAACGAACTGCTCGAAGCCGTTCGTCGTGCCGCCATGCAGTAAACTGACATGATTCCGGAATACCGCTATACCCTATACCGTCAATGCCCTTCATAAAGCTTTTCGACTTCGGCTTTATGATGCGCTAGAATTTTAGTCCGGCGCAGTTTCAATGTCGGCGTCAGCATTTCATTGTCAATTGTCCAGGGTTCGGCTATAACAGCCACTTTGCGGATACGTGCATAGCCTGGGAATTCACGTGTTTCGTGGGTGATTTTATCGAGCAGTATTTCTTCAATCGTTTCACCACGCGCATTCACATCTAGGCCATGTTCGCTGGCGTACTTTTGCCAGTTTTTACTGTTCAGTACGGCCAGCACGCAAAGATAAGGGCGCGACTCACCGATAACGATTACCTGTTCAAAGACAAGATCACGCAATATGGCCGCTTCCATATCGCCAGGCGGTACTTTCTCCCCCGTTGACAGCACGATAATGTCTTTCAACCGTCCGGTGATCGTCACATGCCCCTGTGCGTCTATCGAAGCAACATCACCTGAATTTAACCAGCCATCTTCCGACAACACCGCACGGGTGGCCTCGGGATTATTCCAGTATCCCATCATCACATTCGGGCCGCGAATCAGCAGCGCGTTATGCTCTCCAAGCCGGACTTCAACACCGGGTATCGGCAGTCCGACACTCGAAGGCACATTATCGTCATGCCGGTTGACGCAGGCTGTCGGGCTGCTTTCAGTCATGCCGTAACCTTGCAGAATCGGCAACCCCAGACCGATAAATACGCGCGAAATTTCAGCCGACAATGCCGCGCCACCGCTCATGGCATGCCGAAGGCGGCCACCCAGTTTACTCATCAGTTTCTCAGCAACCAGCTTATTCAGTAACGGCCACAACAAAAAAGACAGCTTCCAGGCTGCGCGCTTTTGCCGGTATTCAAACCGGCTGTAGCCCACGTCAACGGCAAAATCAAACAGTTTCCACGCAAATTGAGGACCTTCGGCTAATTTGGCGCGGATCCCTGCATAAATGCGCTCATAAATGCGCGGCACCGAAATCAGAATCGTTGGCCGAATGATAAGCAAGTCTTCCTGTAATTGCGCAATTGAACGTGCATAAGCGATTGTCGCGCCACACATCATCGGCAGATAATAGCCGACCGTACGCTCAAAAGTATGCGACAACGGTAGAAACGATAACAGAATATCGTCGGAAGATACCGGCACGACCTGCGATCCGGCATAAGCATTGGACAGAATATTGTGGTGATTGAGCATTACGCCTTTGGGTCGGCCCGTTGTTCCCGAAGTATAGATAACCGTCGCGAGCGCATAGGGATCATCGTTAAGATGCCTGACATTATTCGCCTCAGAAATGGCGGGAATCCAGTCTTCCAATGTAACCAGACGTTGATCATCCGTTTCACCTGAAGACGCTGCGGCATTCTCACCATTATTTTCACTATTAGGCTCAACCAGCACAATGCACTGCAGGCTGCTCACATGGTTCGAAGCCTCACAGATTTCCTGCCAATACCCGGATTTTTCCAGCACCAGCAGCTTGATCTCGGCATCGGCAAGCATGTAACTGATATTATCCGCGCGGTCTTCCACGTAAAATGGCACAACAACCAGCCCCAACCCCATTGCCGCCTGGTCAAACATGACCCATTCAGGGCGGTTACGCATCATGATTGCAACACGGTCACCGGGAGACAGGCTTTCTTTGTCGAAAGCCGCCTGCCAGTTCGCCACATGAGCATTCATTTGCGCCCAGGTGTAGATCTCCCACGCATCATGCTGATCATTAAAATAGCGATAGGCTTCATCCTGAGGCGTGGATCGAACGCGTGCATCAAACAACCCGTCCAGTGTTTTTGCCTGCTCTACTGAAATAACATCATTCATTTTATTTAGCCTGATCCGGTTGCGTGTTTACGTGGTCTTCTTTGTCATCGCCATTCCGGTCATCATTCACATCGCCCTGATCCTGACCCACAGGTTTAATGTCGGCATCGGATACATCCGAGGCGCTGGCAACTTCGGCCAGACTTTCATCCTCTGGCCGGGACGGCGCATCGACGTCATATTGAATATCAAGGGACGGATTATCGATCGATGTTTCCAGAGATGATTCGACTGATGATACCGTTGATACTGCTGAAGCAACCGTTGTTTCAGATTGTTCTTCAACAGCCGCAGCCTCCACATGCCGCATATCAAGCGTTGCAGCCGGGATTCCCTCCGGAATAATACTGTTGCTACCCGCCCCCACCGGATTAGCCGGATCAGCCTGGTCAGCCTGTTCATCCTGGTCACAGGAAAAATCCCTTGGAAAATCATCCACCTTAATGACACGGCTGCGCAAATCATACAGCTTCTTCATCGTATCCGCTTCTGAGGCAGTAATGACATTTAAATGGTAAGCCTGCGTGATCTGTTCCCTGCCCTGCGCGGTAATCTGGCCGGATTTAACAGCACCGCGTATTCTAGCTTCAATCGGCGCGCATTCAACCGCATATTTCAAGGCTTCCTCCAGGTCGGCCATGGATTCACCGGCAGCTGCCGGCACATAAATGCCACGGGTCAGTCTGTCGCGCGCTTTACCCGGTTCAAGCATCAAGCGTGCAACTTCGTGACTGATCGCATCGGATGGCGGTGAAAATGGTCTGCCTAGCGGAAAAATCCATTTTCTCAGCAGCCATATAAAAACCCGATTACCCGGAAAATTATCCAGGAATTCGTCAAATGCCTGCTGAATGCGGTAAATCGCATCCTGCAGCGACCAATGCAACAAAGGCAAATCGGCCTGCTGCCGTCCGTCGTCCTCAAAACGCTTGAGTGTAGCCGAACATAAATAAAGCAGGCTGAGAATATCGCCCAGACGCGCGGAAAGCCTTTCTTTGCGTTTTAGCGAACCGCCCAGAATGACAAGCGCGATGTCGGCGAGAAACGCGAAATTGATCGATAACCGTGTCAATTGCTGGTAGTAAACCGCAACCTCTGGCGCACTTTTCTGCGGAATACTGTTCTTCATGAATTTGCCAAACAAACCATGCACAAGGCAATTCACCGTATTGCAAATACCGAAAATGGCATGCCCCACCAGGGCTGCATCGAATGTTTCCGAAGCACGTTTGCTGTCGGTATCATGCGTCGCATTGATTTCCTGCAGAATGTAAGGATGGCAGCGAATCGCACCCTGACCGAAAATAATCATATTCCGTGTCAGAATATTCGCGCCTTCCACCGTGATGCTCACCGGTATTTGCTGGTAAGTACGGCCAATATAGTTGCGCGGCCCAAGGCAGATAGCCTTGCCGCCATGAATATCCATGGCATCGTTGACGGCCTGGCGTCCGCGTTCGGTCAGATGATATTTGACGATGGCCGAGATTACCGATGGTTTTTCACCCAGATCGACAGCGCCTGCAGTCATTGTACGTGCCGCATCCATCATATAAGTATTACCGCCGATACGCGCCAGCGCTTCTTCAATACCTTCAAAATAGCCGATTGGCGTTTTAAACTGAACACGTACACGACTATAAGCACCGCTGGTTCTCGCGGCCAGTTTCGCACCACCGGTACTGGTTGCCGGTAAGGAAATGGAGCGGCCGGCCGCCAGACAATTCATCAGCATCCGCCAGCCCTGCCCTACACCTTCCTGCCCGCCGATAATCCATTCCATAGGAATGAATACTTCTGTACCCGAGTTCGGCCCGTTCTGAAATGCACCGTTCAATGGAAAATGACGGCGCCCGATATTAACGCCCGGCGTATCGGTCGGAATCAGCGCCAGGGTTATACCCAAATCCTTCTGCGGCCCAAGCAGGTGATCGGGATCATAGAGCTTAAACGCGAGCCCGAGAATCGTGGCTACCGGCCCGAGTGTGATATAGCGCTTTTCCCAAGTAACGCGCATGCCCAGGACATCCTGTTTGCCGTTGAATTCACTCCGGCACACAATGCCGTAATCGGGAATCGAACCGGCATCCGATCCGGCTTCCGGCGCAGTCAGGCCAAAACAGGGGACTTCCAGTCCTTTCGCCAGCCGTGGCAGATAATAGTTTTTTTGTTCCTCAGTACCATAGTGCAGCAGCAATTCCGCCGGCCCCAGGGAATTCGGTACCATGACAGTGACTGCGGCAGTGCCGCTGCGGGAGCCGATTTTCATGACTACTTCGGAATGCGCCAGCGCGGAAAACCCATATCCACCGTATTGCTTGGGAATAATCAGACCAAAAAAACCGTTTTCTTTGATGAACTGCCAGACTTCCGGCGGCAGGTCTTTCAGATCATGCGTGATTTTCCATTCATCCAGCATGTCGCAGAGCCGCTCAACCGAGCCATCGAGAAATGCCTGTTCCTCAGCACTCAATTGCGGCTTGGGATAGGCCAGCAGCTTGTTCCAGTCCGGCTTGCCGCTGAACAACTCACCATCCCACCATACAGTACCGGCATCGAGCGCTTCCTGCTCAGTCTGCGATATCTGCGGCAGCATTTTGCGAAACAGTTTCAGTACCTGATTTGAAACAATCAGACGGCGCATCACAGGTACATATAAAATCAAGGCTACAATAGCCAGCAGTATAAATAGTGTCAGGAGCATCTTTTTCCCCTTGATTGAATGAGTTCAGTCCGGTGGTAAATGTAGGTTTTAATTCTGTTCATCTTCATGGCGTGCCCGCATGATATATCTCCAAGTGCAAGAATCACGCCATATGTGTAGAATCCACAAACAACCGATAGGCTACAAATTTACATGATAACTGCGCTCATCCTACACGCAAATTGATTTTTTTTGAATCAAGTGTTGCCTATTGGACACACTTCTTTATGACAGCTCTATGACAGGTAACCCGTCTTTTAAAAATAACAAGGATTTTGTATGTCCAATGCCACTCTGGAATTAACCCAACATTTAATCATATGTCGTTCAGTAACGCCGGACGATGCAGGCTGTCAGCAATTATTAGCGCAACGGCTCGAGAAAATGGGATTTCATATCGAAAAGATGCGTTTCGGCGAAGTTGACAATCTCTGGGCAAGACGCGGCAATGCTTCACCGGTAATGTGCTTTGCAGGCCATACCGATGTGGTTCCTACCGGACCACTGGAACAATGGACCAGCGACCCATTCACACCCGTCATACGCAATGGGTGTCTTTACGGACGCGGGGCGGCTGACATGAAGGCATCGCTGGCCGCATTTATCACCGCAATCGAGGCATTTGTCACGCAGCATCCGCATCATAACGGTTCTATCGCGTTACTGATTACTTCCGATGAAGAAGGCCCTGCCGTCAATGGCACGGTAAAAGTTGTGGAGACACTCAAGGCGCGTAATGAAAAACTGGATTATTGCATTGTCGGCGAACCCACCTGCGTCAACCAACTTGGTGACACCCTCAAAAACGGCCGCCGCGGCTCACTTTCCGGTTATCTGACCGTACATGGCATCCAGGGGCATATTGCCTACCCGCATCTGGCCAAAAACCCGATTCATCTCGTTGCTCCCGCTATCGCCGAGCTGGCCGGGATCGCATGGGACAACGGTAATGAATACTTTCCCCCGACCACCTGGCATATTTCCAACATTAACGGGGGAACAGGCGCAACAAATATTATTCCCGGCGCTGTCAGCCTGATTTTTAATTTCCGTTTTTCAACGGCCAGCACGGTTGAATCGCTGCAATCCCAAGTCCATGCAATACTGGATAGCCATCAACTGGATTATGATCTTCAATGGGAATTATCCGGCAAACCTTTTCTGACCCCCAAGGCGGAGCTTGCCAATGCCATGTCGGCTGCCATCACACAGGTTACCGGTATCGAACCGGAGCTCTCCACTTCGGGTGGAACTTCCGACGGCCGGTTTATTGCGGATATCTGCCCACAGGTTATTGAATTCGGCCCCCGCAATGCAACGATCCATAAACTGGATGAACATGTGGAAGTGGCCGATATTGAGCGATTATCCCGGATCTATCAGGAAACGATGGTGCAATTACTGGCGTGATGCTTGGTTTAACCCCAGGGTATATATATCTTTGCGGCGCTTAAAATTGGCCTGTATTCCCTGGCGATGTAATGATTCTAGCCTTCTCCAGTTGCCTATCTCCGGGTACTGTTTTCGATTCTGCAACGGACTCCCGGGCAGTCAGTTCATGCGCCATCGCTTTGTGAAAAGCGGCTT
This sequence comes from uncultured Nitrosomonas sp., assembly GCA_964464365.1. GTDB lineage: Bacteria > Pseudomonadota > Gammaproteobacteria > Burkholderiales > Nitrosomonadaceae > Nitrosomonas. The sequence goes on from CAYXFV010000016.1 coordinate 33,986, forward strand.
TCTCTCCATATTCCTCGGCAGCCTGCTCATACTGCCGAATTTTAAATTCAATACGCGACTTGGCGCTTCTCTGAGTCTTGCCAAATTGTGTTGGAAAGACACTATTCTCCAATATTTTTCTTTGTTCCTGTGCCTTGACCTGCATTTCGGCAGCCAGATTTTCATATTGACCGGCTAAAGCTTCATGATCCTGATTCTCAACACTTCCGGACGTGACACCGGCTTCGGAAAGATCCGCTAACGGCAGCGCATTCGTCGAAGCACACGCCACCAGTAATGCGGACATGATCAAAACTATCCAATATTTCATTCCTGATACAGGCAGCGGAAAAATAATAAAATTTTCTGTTTTTACTGGCATGGCGTTAATCTCCGTAAATGCAAGGGCACGATGTCTGTACAGCAAAGTGTGATTTGAGATGCGGTGGAACCCGAAAAGCAAAGAAAATAAGCCGCCAAGAAATTCTTCTTGAGCGGCTTACACGAGGCGTACATTTTCAATGTGTGTGTTTTTTACAAACCACCGGTTTCGTTTGATCTGATTCTCGCTTTATTCAAGTGATCGCTCATATGACCGGATTGCCCGGCAGAATTCCTGGATGCCTGCTCGGCAGCAATCGCGCTATGATATGCGGCTTTTGCTAAATTCTCCTGAGCAACCTGTTCATATTCGTGAATTTTATTAATAATACGCGATTTGAGATATTGCCCATTCCTGCCAAGGAAGCTCGTACTCGGCTTGTTTCTGAGAATTTCCACTTGCTCATCTCTTTTAGTCTGCATTTCTCCGGCCAGACGTCTGTGCTGCTCAGCTATTGCAACATGATCCACATGGCTACTATTGCCTGCCCGATTGGCCAATTGCACCGCAGCGGCTTCATCTGACGCGAAGGCATTGGCCGATAAACCGGTATTCAAGAAGAAGGCTAACAATGAAAATATGACCAGAGATTTTCCCGTTTTCATAGCAGCAATGACTCCAAGTAAGTTAACACGCTGTCATACTAACGAACACTAAACACTGCGTACATTGGGGAAACGCTTGTTTTTTTCTAATGGAAACCCTTAGTTTTTTTCACGTAAGAATCTTCTTCCATTTTGCGCATTATCCGCCGTCGCGCTATTTACTCCGGGACATGCAGCCATGCACATGGTAATGAAAAAAATTCCCCGAAAGACCGAGTATTTCCGCCTCATTCTGACATATGCTCAGCCTGGAATGCTGTTTTGTGCCATCATCGCTAATTCGTTCAGGCAGCGGAACAGGCAACATCGTTCCGGATTCATCGCTGCCCGATGGAATTGACTCGACATCAAGATGTACGAATACCGTGCCCGATGAACCAAAACCCAGATCAATCGCGGCCTGCCGCGATAAATTAATGATCCGCCCACCGCCACCACCCCAACGATCATTGATGCGCACGGTGACATGTTGCTGCGTTGCCGGATTTGTCACACGCACAATACTGCCGAGGGGAATCATGCGATGCGCAGCGGTGAATTGCTGCGCGTCGTAGGCTTCTCCACTGGCCGTTGCCAGACCTTCCATGCTCGCGGCGTAATAGGTCGCATAACCGACTTCGATAGGCCACAACGGCTGTCTGTCTTCAAGCCGTTCGTTTTCTCCGCTTGCCGTTTGCACTGCATCGGTTTGTAATCCCTCACCGGATAAGCTTTCTTCCGCTGCGGATGCTTCCCCGGCATGCTGATCAACATCTCCTTTGATACCGGTTGCCATCTCTGAAACACCGCCGTCCTGATGCTGAATGCCCACACAGCCACTGATTGACAGGAAAAAACAGAAAGCCAGTATTTTTTTCATAAGCTGCAACGCTACCTCATTTTTATTAATGGATTATCCTGAGCACAGTTTCCCGGGAAACACGCAACGGCCGGTCGATGTCCCTCGGTTTTCTGCTTAACACCCCGCTCAGCACGGATTACAAAATAACAGCATGGTAAAACACGCCAGCGGAAACGACAATGCCGGACTGGCTTCACCGGGCTTAACGGCCTGTTAAATACATACTGCACACGCCCCATTATGCCACTGGAAACAAATGTGCCATTGCGGGTTTGTGTTAATATTTTATCGGTGTGGTTTTTCCCACATCATCACTATATGTTTGTGTTTAAAGTGTTTTTAGGTTGGTGAGTAGACTCTTAATCGCTGAACATCCTTTCAAGCCTCTCTTCCAATTGCGTTTTAAAGGAAACAGCATGAAAAAATCCCGGTAACCGAATGCACCAGAATTTTCACAGCCTGCAATTTAACCGGCAACGTATTCGGTTCACTGATTGTTAAAGGAGTGAAGATCATGAACACCAAAGCAACCCAACTCACAGTACAGATACTGGACAGTCAATATCACCCCATCGATGATGCCGACATCGTCATTCATACGCGGGAAAAGCAGTTAACGTTGTCATGCCGAAACGCCAAGGGTTTTTATGCAACCGAAAAACCGCTCAAACCCGGGCGCTACACTATTGAAGTTTAAAAAAAAGGTTTTGAACCCGAGCGCCGGCCGGTCAGGCTGTATCACGACGAACAGCATGAAGTGTTTTTCCTGTTCAAGAAAGACACACCCTACTACTACAGAGGCAAAGTCAAAGTTCCGTTCACGCCCGATGAAAATCATGTCGCGCTGTACATCACCCGGCAACACGATAAAAAATCCGGCGCGCAAAAAACCCTGCAGTCCCTGGAAAAATACCGGATAGAAACGCTGCGTGAAATAGCCAAAGAATTCGGTTTGCAACTCGAGAAGGATAAGGATGGCCTGTTGAAAAGCGGCGTGGCCGTTTGTTCTTTTGATGCGAATGCCGGCAAGGCCAGACGCCAGGAAATCCTTGAAAAAATTCATCAACAGGACAAAGCGGCTGCCCTGCCGATTATTCGACAGACGGATAAAGGCGTTGCCATGCTGACCAATGAAATCATGGTCAGGTTTGAAGAAGATGTCGAACAGAAAAGCATCGAAGCGATTGCACAAAAATTCAAGCTGAAAATCAAACGGAAAATTAAAGCGCTGGGTAATCTTTATCACCTGACTACAGATGCGCTCCCGACCTACGATCTGCTCAATATCATCAACCAACTCGCAGTGCTGGATGAAGTCGATTTTGCCGAACCCAACCTCGCCTCGACAGAAGAAGAGGATGCCATCACACCGACCGATTACCTGTTTCCGGAACAGTGGGATCACCAGATCATCAACACGCAGGATGCGTGGCAGTTTTTACGCAATATTAATATCAATCGAACCTTCGGCCATCCCGGCATTATTATCGGTGTGGTCGATTCGGGTGTTGATCCCAACCACCCTGATTTGAACGGCACCGTCTCCAACGGCAATGCCAAGATTTATCAGGCGTTTGATTTCGCTGACATGGTGCCCAACAATAATACCTTGAGCAGTGGGCATGGTACTTCCTGCGCCAGCGCGGCGGCCTCCAGAGCCAACAATCCATCCGGCATAGCCGGGATAAATGAAGGCGTCGCCGGTGTTGCGGGCAATTGCCGGGTGCTGGCGATACGCCGCGCTGGTACCGAAGCCGACTATGCCAACATTTACCTGTGGGCCGGCGGATTCGATCCGGACAGTGATGACGGTAATTTCCCCAATCCGATTAATCCCGGCGCCGATGTCATTTCCAGCAGTATCGGCCTGGAATCGGCCATCGGCAGCCCGACCAGCGGCACCATGGCCGCCGTATTTGACAAACTGACCGATGACGGCCGTGATGGCAAAGGCGTATTGTTGTTTTTCTCCGCAGGCAATAACGGGAACGACAACGACACGGCCTTCGATCGCCCCTGGGGCATGTACAGCCGCTGTTTTTCCATTGCCGCCTCCACACTCAACAATACCGGCACGAATGAAATCCAGGCAGGCTACAGCAACTTCAGCTCACAGACCGAATTCTGTGCACCCAGCCACGATGCCTATGTGGACGGCGCGCCGCTGCACAATCCGCCGGCAAACTACGGTGCCTTTACCGCCACCCCGACCGGCGATCCGGAAGGACACGGCACCGTAGGCCGTCCGACCACAACCACCACCCTGTCAGCGGCTGCCAATGCGGGGGGTAACCAGATTTCGGTGAACAGTGTCGCTGGTATGGCAAACGAACAGGCCATTATGATCGGCAATCCGGGCGGGGCCAATACCGAATCCCACCTCATCTCGGCCATTAACAATGCCACCAATCAGATCACACTCAACCGCAACCTGTTTAACAACCAGGCAAACGGCACCGCGGTGAATGTCAGCAACCGGGATTACCGCAGCAACTTCGGCGGCACTTCCCACGCCACGCCGCTGTGCGCCGGCACCGCTGCGCTGATGTTGTCGGCCAACCCGCAATTAACCTGGACGCAGGTGCGCGATCTGCTGCGCGAAACCGCCGTCAAGATCAACCCGGGTGAAACCAACGCAGCCGGCCGCTGGCAGGATATCAACGGCAACTTCTCCAACAATCCGGCTTATGATGGCAATCCGTTTTTCAGCGAATTTTACGGCTATGGCCGTATCAATGCTGCCGCCGCAGTGCGCGAAGCGGGCTGGGATATCGAACTGCTGACCGGCAGCCTGAATTTTAACGATGTCCCCGCCGGCGACACGGTATCGCGCGCCGTGCGTTTTAATGTCAAAAGCCTGTGGCCCGCCAACTTCACCATGACAACACCGGGCGCGCCTTTTGCCGCACTGTCAACCGCGGAAAGCCTGCCTGCCTCAAGCAATTCCAGTATACCCAGAGAAGTCTATTTCTGGGTGACCTACACGGGCACCACCCCGGGTGATCAGATCACCCTGGCCAACGGCTTCTCGGTCACCGTCAGCAACCCGGGAACCGAGCAAACCTGGGTGATTCCGATTACGGCGAATGTCATCGAACGCCCGTCTGCGGCAATCATGCTCTGTCTTGACCGGTCCGGCAGTATGAACTGGCCTTCGGGCATCGGCTCGAGCAAACGCATCGATATTCTGCGCTTCTCCGCCAATATCATGGTCGATGTCCTGCACGAAGGTAACGGTCTGGGGATTGTGGCTTTCGACCACAATCCCCATGATGTACTGGATTTTATCGGCCCGGTCGGCGCACCGGTCAGTCCCAGCAATCCGTTTGACCAGGACCGCACCGACATGAAATCGGCCATCAATAATTTTATGCCGAACCCGGCCGGTGATACCGCCATCGGCGATGGCATCGAGAGAGCCTGGCTGCGGTTAAATCCCGTGACCGGGTATGACAGCAAGTCCGTGATCGTGTTTACCGATGGCAAGGAAACCGCATCCAAATATGTGCACGAAGTCACCGACCTGATCAACGGCCGGATGTTCGCCATCGGACTCGGTAAAGCGGAAAATATTGAACCGGCCACCCTGAATGAAGTGACCAATGCCAACAATGGCTACATGTTGCTGGCCGATAATCTGGGTGAGGACAGTATTTTCAAACTGGCCAAGTATTTTCTGCAGATTCAGGCCGGCGTCAATAATGAGGATATCATGGTCGATCCCGACGGCGTGCTCTATCCCGGCCAGAAAGCCCTCATTCCCTTTATGATCAATGAGGCCGACATCTCGGTGGATGTGATTGCCATGTCCGCCCACCCAGCGGCGCTTGAATTTTACCTGGAAACGCCTAACGGCCAGATTGTCCAGCCCGGTGACACGATTACCCTGCCGGGTGCGACTTTCGGCCTGGGCACGCATGTGGCTTTTTACCGCCTGAATGTCCCGCTGCCGCTGGGCGTTCCGGAACACGCAGGAAAATGGCACGTCATTTTGGTATTTAATGGCAAATACAGCCGGAAATATACGGAACTCACGCACGGTCACAACACCGGCGCGTCAGCGGCGAGCCTCCCCTACAGCGTACTGGTGCACACCTACTCCAACCTGAAAATGCATACACACCTCAGCCAGAGCGGTTATGAACCGGGTGCGAAACTGGCACTGAATGTGGCGCTGACGCAATATGGCATCCCGTTGACAACCCAAAGCCACGTCAGCGCAGCCGTGCTGTTGCCCAACAAGCAGACTAAAACCCTGTATCTGACTACTGCCGGTGAAGGCATCTATGAAACCAGCCTGATTACCGACACGGCAGGCGCCTATCAATTCCGCATCCGCGCCGAAGGCCACACGCTGAAAGGCCGTCCTTTTACCCGTGAGAAAGTACACAGCGCCTTTGTCTACCGGGGCGGCAACCAGCTGCCACCGGCTAGTGGAGACGGCGCTTCCGATACCCGGGAGAAATTCTGCAGCCTACTGAAATGCCTGCTGGACGATAAAAATCTGTCGCGCGAATTCAAGGACAGACTGCGCAAACAAGGTATCGATATCGACGGCATGGTGAGATGCCTGCAAGAATATTGCAGCGATAAGCCATCGCGGCTGATCTCAACGAGCACTTTGGAACAGTTAAAAACCCACTACGCTGAACTGATCAAAGCGTATCAAGCACTGGAGTGATAGGGTGATATAGGGTTGGGCATGATGTGGCAACACTACTGTTGCCACATCATTCAACGCTTGCAAATAGATTAAGGTATAGTTGATATCGTGATACACATGGCTTTTCAGTTATCGATACCGAAATAATCAGAATAATTAACAGGATAATCCATGGATAGATCCTACGCTGAACTAGAAATCGCACTGCACTGCATTCAGGCCGAAACTTATCAGGTCGAGCTGCGATTCATCAATCCAGGAAGTGAAGCGGAAACCACACCTAGGCGGGCACCCTGCTCGCTTGATCCAACCGCACTATTACCACTGCAACAGAATCCCAAAGCCTACGGTGAAACACTGACACACCAGCTCTTTGATGCCAATGAAATGCGTAATTACTATGGCCAGGTCAAGGCCGCTATAGAGGGTACCGACCGCTACCTGCGCATACGCCTCCTGGTAGGGCCATCCGCCCCCGAACTGCATGCCTTACGTTGGGAGTTACTGGTTGATCCTGATACCAAAGCACCGATAGCCACTTCTGAAAAACTGCTTTTCTCCCGTTTCATGCTGAGTCAGGATTGGCGCACCGTGCGCCTGCGCCCTAAAGCCGCATTACAAGCACTGGTCGCGGTTTCCGCGCCCCCCGATGTCGATAAATACAAGTTGGCGCCGGTTGATCTGGAGGGTGAAATGCAACGTGCACAAGCCAGTCTCACCGGGATCAACGTGGCGGTCGTCGGCAAGGAGCAACCACTCACTCTGGATACACTCGATCAGAAATTACGCACCGGCATCGACCTGCTCTATCTGGTCTGCCACGGTATTCTGGTGGATCACCAGGAGCCCTACTTGTTCTTACAGGATGAAACAGGCCAGGTCAAACGCGTTCGGGGCGATGACTTCGCCCAGCGTATCAGTGAAATGCCACACCCCCCGCGCCTGATTGTACTGGCCTCTTGCGAAAGCGCAGGAAGCGGTCAAACTCCCGCTGCTACGGGCACAACCCTGTCGGTTGAAGCAGCTCTCGCCCCACGCCTTGCCAATGCAGGCGTACCCGCAGTGATCGCCATGCAGGGTAAGATCAGCATGCTGACCATAAAAGCCATGATGCCGGTGTTTTTCAAAACGCTGCTTGAAGACGGCCAGATCGATCGTGCCATGGCAGTTGCGCGCGGCATCGTGCGTGATCAACCCGATGCCTGGATGCCGGCACTCTTTCTGCGCCTGCGCGGCGGGCGCATCTGGTATGAACCCGGATTTGGTCAAGGCGAAGCGGATACCGTCAAATGGAAAGCATTGATCAACGATATCGCTCATAAACGTTTTACGCCGATCATCGGCTGGGGATTAGGTGAAGCGATCTACGGCAGCACGCAAGAACTCGCTCAACGCCTGGCAAAAGATAATCATTTTCCGCTGGCGCCCTATCAGCTCGGTGATCTGCCACTGGTGTCGCAATACCTGTTGGTGAATCAGCGCAGCAGCACTTATCCGCTCGACGCCATAAAAGAACAGATGCGCCAGGAAATTTATAAGCGCCACCGCAATGTTCTGGAACCGGAATTTGAAAACACTTCCTTGAGTAAATTATTGAAAGCGGTTGGCCACTTGTATTACCAGAATGAACAGAATCCTTATCACATTCTGGCAGCGCTCCCGGCCACGGTATTCATCGCTGCCAATCCGGATACCCTGCTCATCCAGGCACTGGCAGAAGCCGGCAAACAACCCGACACCTGCTTTGCCTTCTGGAAACGCGGTCTGGAGCCTCCTGCCCCCTACGACAAGGAACCCACCGTTCAGCAACCGCTGGTCTACTATCTCTTCGGCCATTTCAATGAACCGGATTCCCTGGTACTGACCGAGGATGATTATTTCGACTATCTCATCGGCGCCAGTATCAACCGTGCACTGGTGCCGAAAGTGGTGCGGCATGCCCTGACCAATCGCTCGCTGCTTTTTCTCGGCTTTCAGATTACCGATTGGAGCTTCCGGGTACTGTATCGCCTGATCATGAGCCAGGAAGGCGGCGCCCGGCGCGGACGCTTCGCGCACGCCGCCGTTCAGATCGATCCGGAAGACAACCTGCTGATCAACGTGACAGAAGCCAGGAAATATCTTCAAGACTACTACGGCGGCGAAAACATCAGCATCTTCTGGGGTGGAAGCGAAGAATTTCTGCATCAGTTACAGTCCCGGCTGCCCGATCTGAGTCAGCTCGACGGAGGAGGAGAAGATGAGTTCTGAATTAGTCAATCCTTTTGTCGGGCCGCAATCCTTAATACGCGGCCAGAATCTCTATGGCCGCGAACGCGAGACGCGGGAACTGTTTTATCTGCTCACTGCCGAACGCATCGTCTGGCTGCACTCTCCCTCCGGCGCGGGCAAAACATCCCTGATCAATGCCGGTTTGATTCCACGGCTCGAACGGGATGGCTTCGACGTTTATCCCACCATCCGTGTCAATCTCGATATACCCGATAGATCCGATCGATACCAGCAGACAACCAACCGCTATCTGCTCAGTACACTCATCAGTCTCGAAGAAAGACTGACTGAAGCACGACGCCGTTCCCATGACGAACTGGCCACCCTGAGCTTGAGTGAATATCTCGCCACCGGGTCGGACGAGCAGGAAACGGAGTCGAATATCGTACTGGTGTTCGATCAGTTCGAAGAAATACTGACCATCGATCCCTTACAAGTCGAACAAAAGCGCTGCTTTTTTCAGGAAGTAGGTAACGCGTTACGGCAGCGGAACAATATCTGGGCACTATTCTCGTTGCGCGAAGAATTTCTTGCCCAATTGGATCCCTATATCGATTACATTCCTACCCGCTGGAACAACACTTTTCGCCTGGCATTGTTGGGTAAGCAAGCCATGATCGAAGTGGTAACCAAGACCGCCAAGGACGGGGGCCGGGAATTCACTGACGCTGCTGCCAAAGCGTTATTCGCCGACCTGGCCAAAACCCAGGTTCAGCAGCCCGACGGTTCTTTTGAAGAACAAACTGGCCAGCATGTAGAGCCAGTGCAACTCCAGGTCGTCTGCCGTCGCTTGTGGGATGAAATGCCCGCGGACGATCTGCGCATAGACCCAGAGGATATTCGCCAATTCGGCGACGTGTCCGAAGCGCTCGGCGCCTACTACGATAATGCGGTTGTCCGCATTGCCGGTGGCGATCTTGCCCTGGAGCGATCCATGCGCAGATGGTTCAGCAAACGGCTGATCACTGCCTCGGGTATTCGCGGTCAGGTGCTGCGGGGGGAAGGAACAAGCGAGGGATTGGACAATGAACTGATCAAACAGCTCGTGGATACCCACCTGGTACGCGGAGAGAAACGGGCTGGTGCCACCTGGTACGAGCTGGCCCATGACCGGCTCATCCAACCGGTCGTAGACAGTAACACGACATGGTCGAATAAAAACCTGCAACCGTTCCAGCGCCTCACCATGGCGTGGGCGGAGCAGGGTCGGCCATCGAACGGAGGAAATTTCCGGCTGAAAGGCCGGGTTCTGTGGACAGCCCTGAAATGGCAACGGAATCATCCCCATTGGGTCGATGAGGATGAACGCAAGTTACTGGAAATTTCCCGGAAAGCCTGGAAATGGCAGATGTTTATTGGTTTTATGACAATTATGGTTATTAATGCCCTAATGTATTCATGGAATCAAACCCAATTAGCTAAACATGAAGCGACTGAACAAAAAGTAAAAGCGGAGCGGGCCGAACAAGCAGTACGGGCACAAAATAAAAAATTACAACGACAATTAGCCATGATGGACTGGAATAATGGCTTCAATGAGCGGGATGCGGACAATGGCGATCCACTGAAGGCATTGCACTATCTCGCGCGGGCAGCAGAAGGATTTACCCACATTAATGACATTGGTCTCAGTAATAACGCACTATTGGCGCATAAATTTGTGCAAGGCGGAATGCAGCTACAGGGAGTGATAAAGCACAAAGGAATCGTTCAGGGTGCAGTTTTCAGCACCGATGGCCAACGTATCCTGACCTGGAGTTGGGATGGTACTGCACGGCTCTGGAACAGTCAGTCGGGTGAACCGCTGACTGGAGTTGTCCCATTTTGACGGACAGTTTTTCATGGAGTCGAGAAAGTCTCG
>CAYXFV010000017.1:0-44260 GCA_964464365.1 uncultured Nitrosomonas sp.
TGATGACATTGACCGTTTTATTCCATCAGTTGCGCTTTCGCCAATTCAAAAGTTTTTACCTGGCCTACGTGTGCCGCCACTTGCGGGCTGAGTTTCCGAAGCTGCCGAGTGATCAACGACGTGTGGAACTCCTGCCTCGCTGTGTAGCTCCCCTGGCAGTCTTGCTCGAGGTGCTTAAAGGCCAATGTGACGGGATTTCCATCGCTGACGCCACCCCAATCACCGTTTGCGATAACCGGCGCATCACCCGCCATTGCTCCCCCTTCAATTTCCTCGTTAATCTAATGGCTGGTATCGTGGCCTACTGTTTGTCTGATAACAAACCTACCTTGAATCTGTCCAGGGTCAATACCTTGGCCGAAGCTTGAGGGCTTATCCCGAACTCAGGTTAATCATATAATTTTTGGCTATATCTGCGTTAACAGTTGAAACTGATTTTCAACTCCGAGAGTAGCCTAAAGACCAACGATTGGTGAGTTGTACTCGCCAACGTTCCAATCTATCTACATTTTGCAAAATCTCTGGCTTCATAAAATCCAGCAAAAAAATTTCCATTAATCTCGATGTTCCAAGCCGTTGATCCAGTTTGCGATAAGGACAATCCAGCGAATCCAGTATTAGAAATAAACTACGCTCTTTTCTTCAACAAGTTAATCCGATTACACGCGACAAAGATATTGAACAGATTCTTGCAATGGCTATGCCCTACCCTGTAGCATAATTACAATTACCCGCCAATCGCACAGATCAATCAGGAAAACCACCTCATGAAACGACGCACCGTGTTACAAAGCTTTGCCGCGCTGACCGTGCTGCCGCTGGTTCCAGCCTGTTCCAAAGTCGTTGGTGAAACCGCTACACCGGTTACACCACTCAACAAGCCACGCGCGGAATGGCGCGGCCTGATCTCGCCCCGGGCCTATCAGATACTGTTTGAAGCAGCAACCGAGCGCCCCGAATCCAGCAATCTGGTTTACGAGGAGCGCGAAGGCACCTATCTGTGCGCGGCATGTTATTTGCCATTGTTTGAAAGCGCTCATAAATATGAAAGCTGGACCGGGTGGCCCAGCTTCACCCAACCTATTCCCGGACATATCGCCACCCGGATCGACTTCAAGATGATCTGGCCGCGCACGGAATACCATTGCGTGCGCTGCGGCGGTCACCAAGGCCACGTCTTCAAAGATGGACCGCCACCGCGCGGAGAACGCTGGTGCAACAACGGCTATGCTTTGAAGTTCATCCCGATAGAAGAACAACTGCCTGCACTCAGAGGCTAGAAAAATGGTCGTATCCGTTAACACCGCTGCTGACCGGGCGGTTCTAACACAAAACATAATACTGCACCGAGACCGCAGCTTAATAGTGCGGGATTCAATCAAAATTAAATTGCAAAATATAACAACTTCCACTATCTTGGCATTCAATGAATTTTATCGACATTAAAGAATTGACGTGAGGTATCTGAAATGAATCAAATATCCGCAAGACTATCCGATGAACTGGTCGCCGCGCTAGATGAAGCCGCTGCAAAATTACATCGGACCCGCGCCGATGTGATCCGGCAAGCTGTTGAATATTACCTCGACGATTTTGAAGATATTTCCCGTGCTGTCGAAGTCTTACGTGATCCGGCGGATCCAGTACTCGATTGGGAAACCGTAAAACATGACCTACTCCGTCAGCATTAAGCACAGCGCGCTTAAATCATTAGAAAGCATAGCGCATAAAGACCAGCTCCGCATCATTGCAGCGATAGATCAGCTCAAAACAAACCCAGCAGCCGGCGGCGTACTGAAGGGGGAATATTCCGGACTTCGCCGTATCCGCATGGGTTCTTATCGCATCGTATACGAAGTACATGATCAGCAATTGACCGTACTTGCCATTCGCATCGGCCACCGGCGGGAGATTTATCGATGATTGTGTGTACAACAATCTGAACATTCATAGCCAATAACTGGCATTTGAGGAATCGGTGATCGATTCAATTCGCGATCGGATCGCGGGCTATTGTGTGAAAGACAATGCCTGAAATCCGTTTTCGGTTGAAAGATTGCTAACACCGTAGGACCGATTCGCGCAGCATAATCGGGCTTTCGTGAAGATTAATACGCCCGATTACGCAAGGCTAGTCGGTCCTACACGGGCTGTTTCAGCACAATCGGATAACGCCGGTGGCGTCGCAATTTATTGCCTGTTTAATCAGAAATTCCAAGAATAATCAACTATACCAACAACTTAGCCCTAAGTTTTATCATGATAGAAGAGCAACTGCCTGCACTCAGAGGCTAGAAATAATCGTATACTGTCAATCCCCTGGTTGGATGTGCTCTATTTATACACAGTCATAGCGCGGCCAGCAATGCAATTTCTGAGGTGATCTCAAATGAAACCTAAAACGATAAGCAATAACATCATTATTCTAAGCATCTTGTTTTTATTGCCCTTGCAGGCTGCGGCAGAAGAAACGCTATGTTCCGGCACCTTAGGGAACGTTGTCGTGGACAATTTGTTCGTCCCCGGCAACAGTGAATGCATGCTGCACAGCACACGCATCATGGGCACTATCCAGGTAGCCGTCAACGCGGTTTTGACCGCGCACAAGGTTGTCGTGATCGGCAATGTGCAGGCTGAAAACGCGCGTCAGGTCAACATACTGGAAAATTCAAGAATCGGCGGATCGATACAAATCAAACAGGGCGGTGGTGCAATCATCAGTGACAGTGTCATCGAAAGTGATATCCAGCTTGAAAGCAATAATCAATTATTCCGAGTATTGCGCAATGACATCGGCGGCAATCTGCAGGTTTTTCAGAACAGCGGTGGCGCCGAGATTCAGTATAATACGATTGACGGTAATCTGCAGTGCAAGGAAAATTCTCCTGCGCCAGCCGGTGGCGCGAACCGCGTGAGTGGAAACAAAGAAGATCAATGCGCGCGGCTGACGGGACTAAACGCAGTACAGGAAAGCTGCAGCCAGTCACGTCCGACGTTTGTTGGTACAGATGCACGCCTGCACATTCCCCGTTTAAGCGTTGTCACACAGGATGGTACCGTCATTGATTACTGGACAAATCTGCACTATGTGCCCACTTTGTCGTCAAATGGCAATCTTGTTTTTGAACTGCGCGACCCCGCTTCGGATCTTGGTCAATGTGACTGACTGTTTAGCTCCGCAGTATGCTGGAAAGGATCAACATTAATACATTCAGATTTTTGCCTTAAAGACCCGCTGATGAAAAAATCAGTATACGTATTACCTACCACCATACTAGTCCTTTCGTTAATCTCCGGCTGCCTGTCTCCGATTACGCTGAACAGGGCGGTGATTCTGTATGATGAAGCGGTTACCCGGTCGGAATCCGAACTGTTACTGATCAATATCGCCCGTGCGCAACATCATCAGCCTATTCACTTCACCAGGGTTCCCAACATTGCGGCCACTTTTGATTTCCGCATGAATGCTGGGGGTACGCCTGCACTGACCGGTGGTTCCGGTGGATTGTTGATGCCCCTGTTTGGCGGTAGCGTCTCTGAGAATCCTACTTTCACCATCGTACCGATCGAAGGTGAAGAATTTACCAAAAGATTGTTGACCCCTTTTCACCAAAACAAGTTGACGCTGCTGCTGCGCCAACATTTTGATGTCGATCTGCTGCTGCGCATGATGGCCCAGGAAGCGCGCCTGCTATCTGACAAATCGCGAGGGGATCGGCATGACGTGTCGGATAGCGATGAGGGATACCACCACTTTATGTATGGCATGCAACATGAAAATTCCAGCGCCATCCCTTTGGCTGCAGCGCAGGAACACCGCCCACATCTTCGCCGCCGGCATCATCAAGCGCTCACCGTCTATCGGAACAGCCCGTCCGATCGCGCTGCTTATGAGATGTTCCGCCGCGTGGTGCTGCACCTTTCGGCGATTCAGGATCAAAAACAGCTCTATGTAGAACCGCTGACACTTGAACGTAGCTGGACCATTCCTGCAGCCTCCGTTTCGGCTGAGGGATTTCAGGCACTGGAAAGAGAATTTACCGTATTCTACAATCCGGAAGACAATACCTACACACTCAGCAAACAACTTCTCGGATCTGTCCTCATTACGAATTATGATCCTGATATTTTATGCTGCGAAGAAAGGACGGAATTATATAGTCTGACAAGTCCGTGGATCGGCAACGATGTCGCTTTTGATATCCGCCCCGGTTTTGTTGGCGGTGAATGGCCGATTCAGGGGTCTTTCCGACTCAGAAGCTTTCACTCGATCCTGAATTTTCTCGGCCATGCACTGGGCGAAGAAGCCGAATATTCTGTCGAGAAAGATCCGCGTACACCGCCTATTGCCAGAAATGAAAATCCGGAGATGACCCTGGATATCATTGTATCGGATACATTACCCAAAAATTCCGGTTTAGTCATCCGGTCGCATGGCCAATATTATGCAATCAATATTACGGAACCTCATTCGCACTGGAATCAGAATGCCTTCCAACTGCTTTATATCCTTTTCCGGATGACTGTCACCGATGCGCCGCTCTTCAACGTACCGGGCATTACTATTGCAAAGTGATGTCCGGCTACTGTGCGAATTCTGAAGAAGCCGTTGAAGCCGGAGAATTATCAGTAAGGTCCGGGTTATATCCGAATTATTTGTGAGGCTTATCATGATCATGCCGATGTTGTTCATGTCCGTGCGGATGTGCCGGAACAGCGTGCCGGGCATGGTCACTTAATTGGGCGTCAAACCACTGGTGAATCGCACGGATTAAATGCGGCGAGTGGGATGAATAGTCAATCTGCGCGCCATCAGGTAGTTCGATATATTCAATCTTAACCTGCCCGGGACTGGCTGTTTTCAATGCATTCAACCCCGGCATATCCTGGCCGTGGATGTGTGCCGGCTTGGAATAATCTCCTTGTTTGAAAGCCACGGAAATTTCAGACAGATGGCCGCGAATCCGTTGAATCTGCTCACTATCCAATTTGTCTTTGACAACCACCTGCTGAATCCCGCCTTCCGGCGTTTTAGAAAAAATATGCAGTGTTTTTTCAAGATCAAAGGGCATGACATGCGTCCCGCGTTCCGCAACTTCATCGAGCCTTTTTTCATCGGTAGGCCCCGCAGCATGAGCAGGCATCGAAACCAGTAGCATCAAAAGAATCGGGAAAGCTGCGAATAAATTCATGCGTATTTTTCCAAAAAATGACGATACCGCACCAAATTGGCACGGTATCGTTATTGGCTTATTTTGCTTCCTCAGCTTTAGCTGTTAAGGAACCGAGAAATGCCTTGATATCCCTGATCATGCCATGACCGATATGATCACGGCCCAACTGATGTTTTGCCATCAGCCGGATGGCTTCATCCAGCGTTCCAACGGAACCGTCATGAAAATAAGGTCCTGTTTGGGCCACATTTCTAAGCCCCGGCACTTTGAATACTTTTTTGTCGCTTTCAATTCCGGTCACTTCAAAGCGCCCCATATCCGATGTCTCATAGGGTATGACCAAGCCGATTTTTCGGTAGGAATTGCCGCCAATAGCGACACCGTTATGGCAATTGATACAGCCCATATCGACGAACTTTTTCAGACCGCGCTTCTCGCTTTCGTTCAAAGCGTCTTTATCCCCTCTGAGAAAATCGTCGAACCGTGACGGTGTGAGTAATGTACGCTCAAACGCACCGATGGCTACACCGATATTTTTGTAATTTAACGGATCCTTTTCATTACTGAAAGCTTCCGCAAATAATGTTTTGTATTCGTCGATTGCCTTGAATTTTTTGACAACCGCGTCCTCGCTCGGCATACCCATTTCAATAGGATTCAGAATCGGACCTAAAGCCTGTTCCTCCACAGTGCCCGCACGCCCATCCCAGAATTGCGCGATATGGAGCGCGGCATTCAGGGTAGTCGGAGAATTTCTGCCACCGCGCTTACCTTCATGGCCCGGAGAAGTCGGTTCGTTGTCTACGCCGTAGTTACTGAGACTATGACAGGAGTTGCAGGCAATCCGATCATTGACGGACAATCTTGGATCCAGGTAAAGTTTTTTCCCCAGCTTGATCAAAGCCGCGTTCTTCTGTTCGTCAATGATGGATTCGGGCAGCGGCTCAAAAAATTGCTTCAGTTGAGTCTCATTGAGCCTATGACCATGACCGTGTCCATGCCCTTCCCCATCATGTCCATGACCACCGCCATGCCCCCCATCTTTATGCCCATGTCCGCCATGTTTTTTGCCTTTATGTTCATGTCCGCCGCCGTCATGCCGGTGACCATCGCTTTGCTGTCCATGGTCTTCCTGCTGCCCGGCGGTATCCCGTTTCTGAGTGTTTTCCTGAGCATAAGCCTGCGCGCTTAAAAAGAACGCCAGTAATAATAAAATCAGTTTCATAGGATTCTCCATCAACTCGTATAAATTAAACAAACAGAATGCTCAAACTTCATGTATGTCGTACAGAAATCAAATCCAACGTTTCAGCAATCGTTACAGTCGAACAGCGACAATCTATCAATAATCATCCGATAAAAGAATACGGGCCAACACGTAGGCTCAACCTGAAATACGGTATTAAAACAACAAGCCCCGGATTCGGGATAACATTAAAGTCAGGTCAATACAAAATGAATCATTCACCCAGCCTGAAACAGGTTGTCGTATCACTTTTATGGTATTACGCTATCATGTTTTTGATGCAGATGGGAAAGCATTCTCCAGACCGCCGCCACATTGCCAGCAGATTTGGAAATTGTCGGGATTTTCTTCACCGCACGCAGGACAACTGACCATCCGGCTGGGTTGCGGCAGCGCTTCGTATTGTTGAACTATTTTACGGCCGCGTTCATAATCGTCATCGCGCATCACCCAGACTTCAGGATAAGCGTGCGTAAAAGGAATGTCGCCGGTACCGCCCTGGGCGTGCTGATTAAAGAGTTGTGCCGGTATCAGTGCATGTTCCAGCATATCCAGCACAATATGCGCTTCCATCAGATTATTGGCGGAATAAAGTTTTTTCATATTTCCAGGTAAACAAGCTGCGCACAGGATTTTACAGGATTTCCATTTCCGTCTGTTTTTAATGTACTCATATCGAGGAGTTTAATTTTTTGAAATGTGGTTTAAGAATTTACTGATTTACCGGATTACCCATGGCGATCTCACGTCTTCGGCACTGGAAACGGCGCTGGCCGGATATGTATTACAGGATTGCCTGCAAATGGAACTGCAAAGCCGCGGCTGGATAATGCCCAAGGAAAGTCAGCACCAGTTTGTGCATACCTGCAATGAGCATCTGCTCATTGCTTTCGGTATGGAAAAAAAGCTGCTGCCGGCAACAATCGTTAACCAGTATGCCAAAGACCGCGCTGCGGTCATGGAACAACATCAAGGCTATAAGCCGGGCAAAAAACAAATCAGGGATATCAAGGAAACAGTGCTGATCGAGCTGATGCCGCGCGCTTTTGTGCAGCGGCAGACGACCTATGCCTGGATCGATACGGCTAAAAAGCTGCTGATCATCGACACAGCCAATCTTAAAAAGGCTGAAGAACTGACAGAATTGCTGATCAAGACGGTTCATGGCTTCAGAATCGCGCCATTGGTTACAAAAATTTCACCGTCGGTTGTTATGACACGCTGGTTATCGGGCGACGAGCCGCCTGCTGTTTTTACCATTGATCGTGATTGTGAACTGCAAAGCGCCAATAACGAAAAATCCACAGTACGTTATGCGCATCATGTACTCGAAGCTGACGAAACAAGCCGTCATATTAAGGCGGGGAAAAAAGTCACCCGGCTGGCGCTGACCTGGGCAGACAAAATCTCGTTTGTTTTACAGGATAACCTGCAGATCAGACGTATCCAGCCACTGGATATTGTCAAGGAATCCGCTGACACACCGGAATCTGCGGATGATGTATTTGACAGCGACTTTGCCCTGATGAGCGGGGAAATCAGTCAATTGCTACCCGATCTAATCGATGTCCTGGGCGGTAGCGAAAGCTAACGATTGCATTTTTTGCACAAATACAATGGCGAAAAATACATCCATCTTTCATTCATCCATGTAATTTTCAGCGATGGCGTGCTACCCTGAACGATATTCCGGATATATTTCGCGCTCAGTTGTCTTCGAGCGGCACAGAATCAGCACAGAAGCGGTACAGAAGCCGCGTCATTCAGAATGACCAGCGCCCACTTAAACCGCCAGACTAAAATTACTGGTCACAGAAGCAAAATTTCATTATCCTTCTGGCAGTTAAAACACTAAAATAGTTTTTTTGCATCAATAATAATAAGACAATCATTCATTTGACCAATCCATTATAAAAGAGAGTATTTTGATGAGACTCAAAAAGATCAGAAAAAGTCTATTGGCCTGTATGGTTCCCGCAGCAATAGCAACCGGATTAACTGCATGTGATGACGGCAGCATAAGCAGCGGCAGCGGTCATGAATCCGCAACGGTCACACGTGCCATGCCAACGGGATCCGGAACGGGGGTATTAATGAACAGCCCGGTCTCCGGCGTTTCCTATACCGCATCATCCGGTAAAAAAGGTATTACCAACGAAAAGGGACATTTCGATTTTAATTATGGCGATACGGTTGAATTCAAGCTGGGCGGTTTGACGCTCGGCAAAGTTCGCGGCACGCCTGTCGTCACGCCGCTGGACCTGGCGGAAGGCGATGACAAGAAGCTGCTGAATCTGCTCGTTTTATTGCAATCGCTCGATGAGGATGGCGATGCATCAAACGGTATCACCATCACTGAAACAGCAGCAGCGGCGGTCAATAACACCATTAAACTCAACAACGATCCCGAAGCATTTGCAGGTTCAGCGGAATTACAAAGCGTATTGGAAGCAGCCGGTATCGAGCATGCCGCCAAAACCGTCGATGAAGCGCGCGCGCATTTCATGATTTCCGGCGTAACAACGCTGAGTACTCAACTGTGGGTCAATTACAACGATAGTACAGCGTATGTTCTACGCGTATCCTCTGACGACAGTGGCGAATATTTACAGGGCCAGGCAACGCCTGATGATTCCTGCGATGAAAACCGTGTTTGCGGTGGACGGACGATCATTCAGGCCGGCGTAGAACATGGCGTTGTAAAAGCAACTGAATTTGACACCCGCGGCTTTAAGATTGTCGGCGAAACAACGATAGACACCAATCTGAAAGCAGGTTTGTCCGATCCCGGCCCGACCCGGCGCGTGCGTACCGACGGCCTTGATTTGATTAATACCGATATCGTAACGGTACAACGGGAAAGAGCACAAAAAAGCGTCTTCGGCGAAATGTTCCATATCGCCAAGCCTATTGAACTCAGTGATGAGAACGAAGTTGTCGAGAAAGAAATCAAGGAAACCCGCCTCTCACGGATTGATAACGATCCCAACGGTATCGTGGGCGCATGGGCTTACGATGCGGATTCGGTCAAAACCAAAACACTGGTATTTTTCCCGAATAACCGCATGCTGTTAGTTGATCCGGTTGGCGAAGCAACGCGGGAAAATCAGGCAAGATGCGCCAAACCCGGTGTAGAGTTTGCATCCTATGACTATAACAAAGGCGGCAATCAACTGAGAATATCCAGTTTTACCTACAACACTGACGGCTGCATCGGATTCTCGGGCAGCGATGGCGCGCATGGCTTTACCATCAACCCGGACGGCAAAACCGCGAAACTTGAGAAAAACGGCGAGGAACCTGTAACGGTTTATCGCATCTCCGGTTAAACCAGGTCGGTTACTGGATACGCTGGAACTGCCGGTTTTTCGGAACCGGCAGTTCCAGCTTTTATCGGAGGAAGATAGATCACCCTTATTTCACCCGTATACGATTGCATTGCAATAAGATACCGCTTTTCTCTTCCATCCGGCTCATCTGTTCTGCCTAATCCTGCCGCTACCTTTATATCCCCCCCTACACTTCAGTTTTAAAACAGCCTGAATATGCCTATTTTGCGTGTCGCACTCAATATCCCACTCGACACGCTGTTTGATTATGCGGCAACCGATGCAAGCCGCTCGGATATTGGCTTACGCGTCTGCGTTCCATTCGGTGCGAAAAAATTGATCGGCGTGATCTGGGATGTCTGCTCAGAAACCGAAATACCCGCTGACAAACTGAAATCGGCCATCACTATTTTCCGTGATATCCCACCGCTGCCTGACGATCTTCTGGAATTGTTCTCTTTTTGCAGCAAGTATTATCATCACCCGTTGGGCATGGTTGTGATCAATAGCCTGCCCGCCAAAATGCGCGGTATTAAACCGATCGTCCTTAAAGCTGAAATGCTGAATGTCACGAATGTCACTTATGCGCTGTCGGCATCGGGCAGACAAATCGATCACTCGGCGATTCCGGCACGCAATACCGTCATGCACAAGCTGCTTGAAGCCTTATCCGGAAATACCCGGCTTAATGCCCGGCAAGTGCGGATGATTTCGTTACGCGCAGTCAATATTTTAAAGCAATGGATCGAAAAAGGATGGATCGAGGAAAAACATGATCAAGCCTTACCTGATGAGGATGATTCAGCAAAGAAAACACTTTCTTTACCTGAACTGACGGCTGAACAATCAACCGCCGTGAATTCGGTCGCCATGCAATTCGATCGGTTCAATACCTGGCTTTTGCATGGCGTGACCGGCAGCGGTAAGACCGAGGTCTACCTGCGCCTGATCGCCCAGGCACTGTCAGAAAATAAACAAACACTGGTATTGATTCCCGAAATCAATCTGACGCCTCAGCTGGAATCGGTATTCCGCGCGCGTTTTACGGGAACGGCAATCGTCAGCCTGCATAGCGGATTAAACGATACCGAGCGCCTGCGCGGCTGGCTGCAAGCGCAACAAGGTGTCGCGCGTGTCATTCTGGGTACGCGATTAGCTGTATTTACGCCATTGCCGGATCTGGGGCTGGTCATCGTCGATGAAGAGCATGACAGCTCGTTCAAACAGCAGGACGGTCTGCGTTATTCAGCCAGAGATCTGGCTGTTTACCGGGCAAAGCAGACGCAAATCCCTGTTATTCTGGGATCGGCCACCCCTTCGCTGGAAAGTTACCACAAGGCGTTAAACGAACGTTACCGCCATTTGCGCTTGAATCATCGCGCGGTGAAAAATGCAACTCTGCCGCAGATCGACTGCGTTGATTTACGTTCAGAAAAACCCAGGACCGGTCTGGCCACGCCGCTGATCCACGCCATCAATCACTGTCTATCGCAACAGCAGCAATCCCTCATTTTTATTAACCGGCGCGGCTATGCACCGGTCTTATTGTGCCGTTCCTGTAACTGGAGCGCAATCTGTCAGCGTTGTTCCAGCCGTCTTGTCGTACATCTCCAGGATAAAAAACTGTCCTGCCATCATTGCGGTCACCGCGAAGGTTTTCCTTACGCCTGTCCGCAGTGCGGCGACCCGGATATCAAACCTTTTGGCCGCGGAACACAACGCATTGAAGAAACGTTATCCGGGCTGTTTCCGGCTGCGCGTATTTTACGCATCGACCGTGACAGCATCAGCCGCAAGAATGCCTGGAAGACTATATTGCGTGCGATTCATCGTCGCGAGGTTGATATTCTGATCGGCACACAGTTACTCGCCAAAGGGCATGATTTTCCAAATCTGGCGCTGGTGGGTATTCTCGATTCGGATATTTCGCTATTCAGTACTGATTTTAGAGCTGGGGAACGTCTTTTTGCACAATTGATGCAGGTTTCCGGCCGTGCGGGGCGCGCGGAAATTGCCGGTCGCGTGCTGATCCAGACTGAATATCCCAGCCACCCGCTCTATCAGGCGCTGCAACAGCATAACTACGATGCGCTGGCGCAAAATATTCTCGCGGAAAGAAAAATGGCTGGTTTTCCACCCTACGTTTTTCAGGCACTGTTACGCGCGGAAGCGCATAGCCTCAACATAGTCAATGATTTTCTGAATGCGGCGCATAAGCTCGCTCGGTCAATAACCGGCAGCCCAAAAAATAAAAATATCGAAATCTTTGATCCGGTGTCTGCCACCATGGCACGCCTGAAAGGTATGGAACGGGCGCATCTGCTGGTACAATCGGGCTCACGTCAAAGTCTTCAGCTTTTCCTGACGGATTGGTGCCAACAGCTTAATG
Organism: uncultured Nitrosomonas sp.; assembly: GCA_964464365.1. Classification (GTDB taxonomy): domain Bacteria; phylum Pseudomonadota; class Gammaproteobacteria; order Burkholderiales; family Nitrosomonadaceae; genus Nitrosomonas. Next base: position 12,139 of record CAYXFV010000017.1, read on the forward strand.
CGCTGGCATCGCATAAGATACGCTGGATACTGGATGTGGACCCGCTTGAGTTTTAGTCGGTCTTGTTCTTGTGGCCCCGATCAACCATGCCACTGCCTGAAGTGTCCCGTATCGATGTGAATAAAATCCGAACTCGGATAATATCCGACACCGCCTGCCTGGAGTGATAGCGCGGCATTACGCAGATCGGTCAGTGCATGACCGGGCAAACGGATATCGATCGCCTTACCCAGCATATGAAGACTTTGTTTTGCGACGCCATTGCTTTTTGCGCTCAATTGTTCGTTGGTTTTGGGTGAACGATAACCCGAAATGACATGAAATTCCCGTTGGGAATCCATCTTATACTGTAGCAACTGAAGCAGATCGAGCAGATTATGATCAATCGGATAGACTTCACCGGTACGATGATCGCGCAGCACCTTCTTAATGGCCAGGAGCCCGTCGGTCTGGTAACCGCCTTCAGCCCAGTAAGTCGCTTGCACACGTTCATTGGTATGCAGGTTTAGAAAAGTCAGTTTTCTTTCGTGCATACGCAGTATGCCGGCATGTGCGCTTGGAAATGCGAGTAACCCGCAGGCGCCGATTCCGGCTTTCAGTATATGACGTCGCTTTAGATCAGGCTGCGCATCCGCTTTGGATAAAACGGATTGAGATTGGGTAAGAAAATGTATCGACATTCGGTATCCTCCTTTCTTAGAGTCTGAACCCTACCATGATTCTTCTTTAAGAACAATAATTACGGTAAATGGTCAGCGAATCAAGTTTAAAGCTCGCTGGTCTCTGCCATAGGTATCCAGCGAGTAATGCACATTCTGATCGCTGTCTATCCACGTTGTCAGATAAACAATATAAACAGGCAGCGGCTTAGGTAAATTAATCTGTTTTGTTTTACTGGAATCAATCTGTTCTTTCAATGCTTTCGGTGACATGTTGCCCTGCAGCGCAAAGTCGGCGAGCAACAAAGGCTCCTCCAGTCTGATACACCCCGAGCTGAATGTCCGGATATCTTTATTAAACAATGATTTTGAAGGCGTATCATGCAGGTAAATGCTGTAGGAATTGGGCAGCATGAATTTAATCGATCCCAGTGCATTCTGCCTACCCGGTTCCTGGCGCAGTGCATAAGGGAAACCGTGCTTAATTGCGTTCCAGTCTACCGTTCCAGGGTTAATAGGCTCTGAACGATACGTGTAATCGTTATAAACCCTGATTTTCTGCGCGGTGAAATAGGCAGGATTGCTTTGCTGCTTTGGCAGCAAGTCCTTGCGCGCAATACTGGCCGGAATATTCCAGTAAGGATTCAGAATCATATGCGTAATCCGGCTGTTAAAGCTCGGTGTGGTGCGATATTCACGACCGACGATAATGCGCATATCAAAAATATATTGACCGTCTTCTATCGCCGTCAACTGAAACCCGGCTATATTCACAAGCAGATAACGCTCACCCAGATCTCTGGGCAGCCAGCGCAGACGCTCCAGATTAATGCGGAGTTGCTGCAATTTTTCGACCGGTGTTCTGTTCATCGCTTCAACAGTGTTTGGGCCGATGATGCCGTCTGCATTTAAGCCATGTTGTCGTTGAAATGCCTTGACCGCACTGACCAGCGCGTTATCGTAACGCGTATGCTGTGCGTTGCCCGATCCGACGGACAGGAGATCATATTCCGGCAAACCATGCGTTTCATAAGCCCGGGCGATGCGCTCCCGCACGAGTGGAATATCAGAATGCGTATTTCCCGGTTTCAACAGCGGCAGATTCGGCAACTGTGTCCAGGTCACCTGACGCGTGACCAGATCCCTGAATTTAGACAGCGCGTTTTTCAGGAGCTGATAATTGGGATTTGTCGTTACCAAACTGTCGAGCGACTGCTGCAAATTGCCCGAATCCAGCGCTTCCTGCAGAAATGTTACCGCGTCAAAATCCGGCTGGGGAATGTGCCAGTCGGGGTCTATCTCAATGGCCGTATACCGGCCGCGATACAGGTCGCGCATGAATTGCAGCAGCGACCAGGTTGTTTTCAGCTCCAGCGCATATATATCCTCAGGCATCTCTGGCGTATATGCCGAAAAGCGTTGCGTCAGCTGAGTCAGCTGATCCAGCTCATAATCCTGGCGTTCAAGTCCGTGTTCTTCAGCCGTGACGATAAATGCCAAAGCGGTATTGAACTGAGGCACAGGTTGAGATTGCCCGGATTGTACCCAGACAGGTTGATAGTTACGCGCCTGATAAAATTTTCGCAATGCAGCGACAGCGGTATCCGAGTCTTTCCCGGATATATTCCGGATAAGCAGCGTATTGAATTCTTCGCGCAGCACATCGGCTTCTGATGGGGCTTCTGACGGAGCGTCTAACGGAAACGCATCAGCCGGAACGATAAGCAGCATTACAAAAGCAGATATGTAAAAGCATCGGTATAGCGCATGGAAATGGGTTGGAATCATTGATCGTTGCACACTCGATTAGTCGTTTAACAAATTACTGCGGATTCATGCTTGGCTTGACAATATACGCGAAAACCAGGTAATCCATAAAAAAGAATAAAAGGCTTTTTCCAGGCTATTGGCCCACGCACGCAGAAACAATCCATTTTCTTTTGATGGTTTTTATCCAGAAACCATCATCTTTACAATGCATCGCTACGGTGTATCGCTGGAGTCATTGCGCGCTCGACAAACACCCAACATGCCCTGCTGGCGGGCATGGTTGACGGGGACAGCACTGCGATACAGGAACTCGACACGCTTATCGATGCATAGAGCGCTGAAATCAACAATGATGCCTATCACACAATGTCATCCTCATGATGGCTTATTCGTATCAGGAACTCACCGACCCGGAACTGGATGAATACATCCAGTTCTATGAAATGACTGAAGGCCGATGGTTTATTACGCAAACGGTAAAATCGGTTTCAGTCTTCCCTTTTCACCGTGATATGCTCTTTTTGCGCACTCAAGGTGCCATGATCGATAATCGCCAATGTTAATCGTGAAACCGCCACACGTTTACCCGTGGCTTCTTCGGTGATATCGGTCTGCCAGACCTGAGTGCGCCGCCCGGTATGCAGCGGTGTACAGGTGCCGATCACATGATCTTTCGTCACTGCGCGGATATGGTTGATATTCAATTCCAGGCCGACTGCGCGGTATTTATCGGGATCGATAGTCATCCAGCCGGAAACACTGCCCAGTGTTTCCGATAATACGCAACTGGCGCCGCCATGCATAATGCCAAATGGCTGTGTGGTACGGTGATCGACCGGCATACGCGCCTTCAGAAAATCGGGGCCAATTTCAGTAAAGTGAATACCGATATATTCACCCATATTGGCATTGCGCAATCCCTCAAGATATTCAACGGTGTAATCTTTAAACCAGATGCTGCTCATTCATCACATCCCTTAAGTTATTTTTATTGATGACTGTGTACTGTGTAAACAATTACATGTACACCATAATGGCTTTAATTTCACTCAGCATTTTTTCATCATCCTCATATTCTACGTGGATAGAATACAGCTTGTCCTTATATTGGAACCGCAGTGAAGGAAATGAAAATGCGCTCATGGTGCGTGCCATGCTGAGTTCATGACCCAGCGCCGCTTCAACATCCGCATTGGTCAGATCCGCTGCAAATAGCACCACATCAAGCCCGATTTCAGCGGCACATTGGGTTAATGTCTCGGGCCGGGATGGATTCAAGGCTTTTTGATAGTAAGCTTTCTGTATCGCCTGCCGCATTTCAGCTTCAGCAACGGCATGCTGCATTCGTGCCGCCAGAATTGCCCGGCATGCCGGATATGTCGAGCGCACCGGCGTATTACTTGTCCAGAAATCATAATTAAAATGAACGCTCGGCACCCTGCGTTCTATTTTCTGCCATGTCTGCCGTATCATGGCGCGCAGGGTTTCCGGCATGGGTTCGTCCGTATCCGGCGCGAGCCCGCCCAGTACGCAAGTCACCTGAATATGCTCGGGTAATCGATGCTGCAACCTGCGCCAGCTCTCTTCAAACGCATAACACCAGCTGCACATCGGGTCATAAATATAAAAAAGACGGTTTTCCGGCATCAACAGTCATCCAATGTCTGTGGTTTGCGGTGTTTTTGAATTCGGCATTCTATCAAAATTATTGCGGAATCAAACAGCTCAAGTTATCGAAATCCGCAATTAACATTTTGTTGACCCAGATCAATGAAACTCTCGCTGATTCAGTTGATAATTTTCACCGTTGCACAACGTCTAATCATCTAACAGAGGAGTAAACAGAATATGAGTTCAGTAGAAGAAGATGCAAGAGATTCTGAAACACTTAAAAATATGGGTATTAATATTGCGGTTATATTCTTCGTAATTGCGAGTTTGATTATCATATCAGCATACTTCGGCTGATTGATCAGTAAGCGCAATATTACCAAGGGATCTACGATTGAAGGATTTCGGGGATACCATCTTCAGTTTCAGAAAAATATTCCCGGAAAAAATATTCCTGAAAAGTAGATCCCAATATGAACTACTACAAATAAGCTGTTCCTGGCTTGCACCAAACCTCGTGCTTCTATATCTATCCGCATAGATTTTCGTTAGCCTCGGCCAGTATCCGGTAACACGCCATTGTCCATCATTTTCTTTTCTACACGCTGCATAATATCAAGCACATTATCTTCCGGTCATATCACCAGCCAGTCCCTTCTCAATCGCTGCCTTAAGGGTTTTGAATTTTTCTTCCCATTCACGTTCGCGGCGAATTGGAATATTCCTTGCTCGCCACCTTTGCAAAATCCATAAAGTATCATGGGTTCCAATATATACCCACAAGGCACCCAATGACAATGAACAAGATCAGGTTACGACTCGTTCCTCATACGACCTGCTCGCATTCGAGCAGCAATTTTACCCATCCCCCACCAGCCTGTGCAGCACACCAATTCAATGCACGGCTTGATCAGTTCAATGTTTGTTTGATGATAGCGTCTTGCAGGTTGGCGACAAGCCTGCGAACCCCAACGCAAACGACTGTTAGCGCATTACCGATGCTCTTCCTCTCGACAACAGTCCAAACCTGACATACTCATTTTGACTGCCGCTTGAGATCTCGATAAAAATTTTCGTGAGACCCAAAAGCCAGTAGTTTCAAGCTATTCCGATCGAGAATCCGGTATGTCGGCATGCACAAACTGGTTGGATAAACGGAACGAGACCTTTGCACGGTGTCATGAGCGGTACGAGAATAAGGCAAAAATTTGCGAAAAAGCGGAGTTTACACGAGGTAAATGAGCATTTTTCGCAAATTTTTAACGCAATTATCGCGCCGCGTAGTAGCCGTGCAAAGGTCTCGGAACTTGAAAACACGCACACCCGACAGATCTCTCACCTTTGCATCACCACATTCGGGATCATTCGCAATGATATGTACTGCTTTATCAAGATCGGCTTTCTGCCCGGGATGCAGCTTTTTTACCGCACGCCCAAATGTCGGCGTAACATAGAGCCGCATTAGCCGAAACGGTACTCGCTCGTGGCTTCCTCCTGTTCGGCGATCAGAATATCCCGGATCATGGCAAATGGTAAATCAGGATTTTCCTCGGCAATCTTGCCGATCCGCGACCAGTACTCAATCTGTTTAGGCACCGATCGGTGTTGGGCCTGCGCATAACGCCTGGCTTCAGCAACCAGATTCTCAGACAATTTTATGTTTACCGACATGGCAACTCCTGCGCAAAAGTCCATTCTAGCCTGATTTTTCCGGGAAAAACAAGGAAACATCGCCTTTATTGCACAGATTGGCGGTGAACCTGCGAACCCCCAATATAAACGCCGCAACGGACATCATGGCAATATCGGAATTCATTGCAATCACCCCACAGTCTACCAGGCCTGTTAATGCCGGATTACGCTTCGCTAATCCAACCTACCGTGCTAAGCTCCAGCGGCAGTTGACGCGGACGACCGCGTGCGGCAGCGTGCGGGCGGCTGGGTCAACTGTCCGTTGGAGCGACCAGTTAAACATCATGTGGCACAGAACCAAGGAATACGTACTTCGGAGAAACGCTCCTGCACCGCTACTTTCTCCTTCTTTCCATGGTCGGATAGATTACCGTTCAGAGCTTTCTCGAGCAGTGCGATCTGGCAACCTTCAAGGACACAGATCATTCGGGCATGTACGATCTGGACATCTTCCAAGAATGCTTCCATTCCAGCCTCCAGCTGCGCAGCCGATGAAGCGGAAGAAAAAACACAGGCATTCGCCTCGAACTCGCATCCGATGTTGATGTTGTTACCTACTGTCCCTCCCAAAACGAAATCGAGAGGTTCCAACCTCTGGTTGAGGTGCCGACCGAGATCCTTCGGAGAGTAGTGAAATGCGTATCCGTTGCGCACGTCGTAGATCAGATTCTTTCGACCAAAGTATCGTTTGAGCTCAGACAGATCCGCCGCTGCGGGCTGGAGCAATGCCGATTCAAGAGTACGCGAAAGACTACTGCCGAAAAGCCCCACTTTAAGTCCGCGCCAGGTCTCAAGTAGCTTCCCGGCCAGAACCCGACCGTAGATCATTGCCTGCATTCCTTGTGCGAGTGCGGTCAGATTCCCACCATCTGCCGATTCGGGCGAAACAGCCCCGAGGCACCACGCGAAAACCTTATTTAGCGAGTTTAGCTCGTTGATTGCATGGCCAGTGAAAACGAGAAGATCGCGCTCTGCCTCCTCCAGCGCTTGAAGATGGCTGATCTGGAGCGTGACTCTCCGAACCTCTATGCTTCGATCTGTCATCGTTTGATGTTTACGCCTGAATTAAGCCGCGCCGCGAAGCGGCGTCGGCTTGAATGAATTGTTAGACCCGTTACTGAAAAGCAACATGCCACTCGTCCCAAGGCTTTCCGTTAGTGAGATGACCGGCCTCTACGCGATTTCTGATCTCATCGCTGTAAATGGAGCTTGGCCACATTCGCATTCCGCCGCTTCCAGATCCGGCGATGTTTGCTATCCGATAATAGTCCGCTAGACCGCGAAGGGAAGGGTTCTCCCAAGCAAGCTTCTGTGATAGGTAAGAAATGAGCACGCCAATAGGAGTGAACTGCTCTACCTGATCTTTGACGCGCGAGTGACCAATATAGGCAGTCGTAGCAGACCCGGACGGGCCATACGCCGAAGCTAGGGTTGACCAGTCTGGATATTGGCTAGGTCCGAGAAACGTCATTGCTGAGGAGCTCCATGCCGCTAAATCTGCGACACATAGGAAGTCCAGCTGTAGACGGGGGTGCGTGACAAGCGCCACATCCGATTCATGAAGCTTTCGCTCAATGTTCTGCTCTGGGGTGGAGCTTTCGCCCTTCCACGAATGAGAGTGAGCGAGTAAGCCGTAAACCATCGGGGAGTGCAGTTCTTTGTAAGGAGTGCCAACTCGCGTTGGATATAGGTTTTTCACTCTCATACAGTTTTGCACTGCCTCAGTAATGTGTGATGCTTTTAGTGTCGTCTTGCACTCGAACGCGGCGGCAACGCCAGCGGCGAGATAGAGCTTTTTATCAAGCAGTTTTCGTGGGTACGTTTCGTGGAGGACAAGTACGTCGATTTGAGGACTAGTTTCCCCGTTTTGGCTAATGATCCTGCCTTTAGTCACTACCTCGTAGGTTTGAGGAAGCCAGTCGCGTAGCAGCGTTGCCCAATTCTCTTCGCCCTGATCGCCGGCAGTTCCTGGGTCATCCGTCGCACGTATTTGAATGCGGTTGTACTCAGCCGCCATCTCAGCACTGATCTGCTGCATGAAGTCATAGAGATCATGCTTCTTGTCTTTAGGCATCGGCAAAGTTTCCTCGGGTCTAACTAGAATTATACGTCCGAAATGACGCAATAGTTCGCGTCAAAAATGAAACCTAACATGGAAAGTTGCATACTATCTCCTTTTATTTTATAGAGAAAATAATAAAATTCAGTTTTCATAATAACGAATAATAAACTTCGTTAAACCCACGGCATTATAGCCAACAATCACCGGTGCCTGCACCCGGTACGTGGCAAACCCGCGATTAAACGGCAGCCTCAACCTCACCGCTCACCCAGACATTGAACACCAGGACCAACAACTCGGCTTCTTCCGCCGGTCTGCGGAATGACTTCGATTTGCGTGCTGATGCGCGCTTTCAGCATGGGCACATGCGAGATTACGCCGATCAGTTTGCCGTCCTGTTGCAGGCCGGCGAGCATGTCGAGCGCCGTATCGAGCGCTTCTTCATCGAGCGTGCCGAAGCCTTCATCGAGGAACAGTGAGTCGATACGCACGTTTCTGCTGGCCATGCGCGACAGGCCGAGCGCCAGTGCAAGACTGACGATAAAGCTTTCCCCGCCGGACAGGTTCCGGGTCGAGCGGATTTCTCCGGCCTGATAGCTGTCGATGACATTCAGCGTCAGCGGTTTGCCGGGATCGTGCATCAGCAGATAACGGTCGGTCAGTTTCTGCAGCTGCCGGTTGGCGTGATCGATCATGATCTCGAACGTCAGGCCCTGCGCGAAATTGCGATACTTTTTGCCGTCTGCGGAACCGATCAGATCGTGCAGTTTCTCCCAGTGGCTGCATTCGTTTTTCTGCGCAGCTATCCTGAGCAGTTTTTCCTGCAGGCTGTTCATCGCTGCCTGGTTAGTCTGCAACTGATGCCTGATTCCAGCGATGGCATCGCGCAACAGCGCCGCCTGCCTGTCCAGCGCCGTGTATTCGAGTTCCAGCGCCTCGCGGCTGGATACTGACAGATTTTTCTCAATTTCCTGCGCAAGGCGGGTTTCCCTGTCTTTCAGGCGCGCCTGCACATCGATCTGCCGGTCATCAAGCACTTTTGCGTTTGCTTTGAGCCGTTCCCTTTCCTGCGGCGTCAGGCGGCATGCGGAAAACACGTGTTCATCGGTAAAATCCGCTACGTGCAATTCACTTGCAAAACCGGCTTCCAGCGTCTGTAACGCCACCGCGTTTTTCTCGATGCGTACTTTAAGCGCTTCGATATGCGCCGTTGCAGCATTCAACTGCTGCCATGCTGCATTTTCCACCACTTGCGCGTTTTTTTCGGCCTGCTCGGCGGCGGCAACGACCTGCTCCAGCCGGGATTCTTCGCTATCCGGATTCCGCTCGCCAAACCAACTCCGGCGTTCGATTTTTTGTTTTTCAGCCGTTTCCTTGATTGCATTCAGCGCCTGCTGCTTTTCCGACAAAGCCTGATTCCGGGTTTCGATCACCGCCGCGAGTCTTTTCAGCTCACTGTTGAGCGTGTTGATCTCCTGCTCAATGTCATGTTGCTGCTTGACACTGGCCTGCCAGTGCTGCAAGCGCTGATTCAGTAACGCCAGTACAGCCGGTACGTTCGTATCCGGTGATGCCTGTAATCCATAAACGTGCAACTGCGCATGCGCCGACTGCTGCAAATCGGCGTAACGCTGGTAACACACTGCGAGCGCCGCCGCGCTGCCGGCCAGATTTTCCTCGATGCTCTGCCGGGTATGCTGCATTGCGGTTACCCGCTTCTCGGCTTCTTGGGCCGCATCAAGCGCGCGTTTCGCGGATTTCTCCAGCGCGGCGATTTCGGCTTCAAACGTTTCGGCTTTTTCAATGATTGCGGTCACTGCGGCAATTTTTTTCTCGGCCGCATCGGGCTGCGGCATGGCCCCGGCAGCGTAGGGATGTTCTGTTGAACCGCACAACGGACACGGCTTGCCGTCTTCGAGCCGCTTTCTTTCGCGCTCCAGGCTGGCGATGGTATTCAGCAGCGCCATTTCGCGCAGCAGATTGTCCTTTTCCGCGCGGTATTCGCGCAGCAACCGGTTGCTCAGTATGGCTTGAAGATTGTTCTGCCTGCCTTCAATCTGCTGCTGAACACCAGCGCATGCCTGCTGGCAAATTTTCAATGCATCGGCGGCTTCCTGCAGCGCTTTCAGTATTTTTTCCCGTTGCGCCTGCAGTTTGTCGTGTTCGGTTTTTTTACCGGCGTAATCCTGCTGCGCCGCGACCAGATTGCGCAATTGCGCTTCAATCGCGGCGAAGTCGCTGATCAACCGCTCGTCCTGCGCATTCGCGTGCTGATAGCCGAGAATCTGCGCCAATACCGCCTGTGCAGCCGCCAGTTTTTGCTGATTCTGCGCCTGCAATGCTGTATCCGAGACAATCTGCGCGACGGCGTTCTTACAATGCGCCGTTTCGCTGTCGATCCGTTTTTCGTTTTCCAGTAACTGCTGATCGCGTATGCGGACTTTATGGATCAACGGTACCGTGTCTTTCTGCATTTGCCTGGCCTGTGCAGTCAATTGCCCGGCACTGGCCAGCGCAGCCTGTTTTTGCTGTGCCATTGCGGTCAATTCCGGCACCTTAGATACCGTCTGTTCCAGCATCTGCCGATCTTCCGCTTGCTGTTTTCTCGCTGACATCAGCACAGCATAACTGCCGTCAAGCTCCGCCGCTTTCAATGCACAGTTTAAACGTTCACGTTCAGGCTGGAAGTCGGCCAGTTCACCGGCCAGTTGCCGGGATAATGTCTGCAACGCTTCGATTTCAGCGCGCAGTTCCGCGATGCCGGTTAACCAGGCCAGCGCCTTGCCCGTTTGCTGAAGTCTGCCGATCATTGCATCCGCCTGTTTCTGCTGCTCCTCCAGCCGGTTTTGCAGCTCATTTTCCTGTTCTCGGCTCAGCAGAGTAATACCCGCGATTTCCGCTTGCAGCAGATTGAGCTGTTCGCGTTCTTTACGGTTTCGCTCATGAACACTGATGGATATCCGGCTGTAAATCTCAGTGCCGGTGATCTGTTCCAGTATCGGCGCACGCTCGTCCGGATCTGCCTGCAGAAATGCGGCGAAACCGCCCTGCGCCAGCAGCATGGAACGGGTGAAGCGGTCAAAATCCATCCCGGCGATGTGTTCTATCCGCTTGGCTACATCCTGGATTTTGGTTTCCAGAATTTTTCCCGACACTGCATCAGCCAGTTCGTGCTTCGGTGCCTGCAATTCACCCGTGGTGTGCCTGCGCGCCCGGTGCTGGCTCCAGTGGCTCCGGAAACGCCCGGCCTGCGTTTCAAACGTGGCTTCGGCGAAACATTCGCCGGTCTGGCGCGACAAAATCTCGTTACTGTTTTTTGAAACTTTGTTCAGCCGGGGGGTACAGCCGTAGAGCGCAAGGCACAATGCATCGAGGATTGTGGATTTGCCTGCGCCGGTCGGGCCGCTGATCAGAAAAATGCCGTCCGCGAGGAATTCAGGGCGGTTGAAATCGATGACCCACTCACCGACGAGTGAATTCAGATTTCTGAATCTGAGTTGCAGTATGCGCACGGTTAGTCCCGCTACCCAGTCAGGCTGTCAGTATCAATCAGTAGCATAAAGCATGTGCACGATTTCATCGTAAGCGACGATCAGTTCAGGCTGCTGCACCTGCGGCACGCCATACGCCGCGAGGCAACGCACAAACACGTCCTTGACATTCAGGTCATCCAACGTTTCCTGATCACAAGTCCGACGCAACACCCGATTCATCGCCTTGCTGTTTTTGATGCACAGAATGTCAAGCTGCGTTCCGCTGACGGCGTCATCCAGGCTTTGGCGCAGACCAATGACACCGAGAGCCGCATCGCCTTCATAAATTACTTCCAACCATGACTGCGTATCATTTTCCACCAGTTCCCGTATACGGCTCAGAATCAACGTCAGGTCACCTTGAATGCGTTCCAATTTCTGGAAAACGGGAACCGGAATCAGTTTAATCAACGACCGACCGCGCCAGCCGGTGGTCTGTTCATGCGATTGCGCGTCACTTGCAGTTTTGGGTGAAAAGAATTCCACAAGCACCACGCTTTTCTGCTGCCCGGCTTCGCCAAAGCCCATCGGCAGCGGCGAGCCGCTGTAACGCACGTTGTCAGAACCGCCGACTTTCTGCGGCACATGCAGATGGCCGAGCGCGACATAGGCCAGATCATCCGGAAAAATATTCGCCGCGACATGCGCCAGCGATCCGACATAAAGCTCACGCACGCCATCGCCTTCGACCGTCTTTCCGCCCGCGGTAAACAGATGACCCATTGCGACCACGGGAATATCGGCACCCAGTGCGGCCCGTTTTTGCCTGGCCAGGCTGACGATCCCGGCATAATGGTTGCGGATGCCTTCGATCAGTTTACGTTCTTTATCGGTAATGCTTTCACCGGCTTCGGCGACACGGATGTCACGGTCGCGCAGATAAGGCACCGCACAGACGATCATTTCCGGATGGCCTTGCGCGTCATTGAGCACCAGCAGTTCATCGTTCAGATCTTCAGTCAGGTTGCCGACGACATGCACATCAAGCGCTTTGAGCAATTCCCTGGGTGCATTGAGAAACGACGGCGAATCATGATTGCCCGCGATAATGACAACATGACGGCAACAGGATGCCGCGACACGGTGCAGAAAACGGTAATACAACGCCTGTGCGGTATTGCCGGGCGTACCGGTGTCAAACACATCGCCGGCGACCAGTAACACATCGGCCTGCTCCTGCGCAATGGTTTTCAGCAGCCAGTCGAGAAAATGCTCAAACTCTACATAACGTTTACGCCCGTACAGCGCACGCCCGAGGTGCCAGTCGGAAGTGTGGAGAATTTTCATTGTTGGACAACCGATACCCGGAAAATGAATCGAATGATTTTTTGTGGTGTGTTTTTCGTCATATTGTATTCAATGGCGGAAATCCTGGCAGACGACACCGCATCAGTTACCGCCCTCATCGTTTAAAACCGGCCAAAAGCCGCGTTGCTCACCTAAAACAGGCCGGATACGTTAAAATTTCCCCATTTTGCATGTAAAACACATCATATTCCAATACCCCATTATCAATAGGCTAAAAATGACAGACATAAAATACGACGGCATCGAGCAGGATAACAAAAACGGCCTGACCCCTCTCGGGCGTATCGTCCTGGATGCCTGGGTTTTCGGGATTCTACCGGAAACGGAAACCTGCGCAGGCTGGGATCACACGAAGATGCAGATCCTGTATGAAAAGGTCTATGCCGCATGGGAACCCTATGCGCACCTGCCCAGTCGTTTACCCGATGAACTGCGTGCAAGGCATACCAGAATTTACGATCAGGCGATAACAACTGCAAAGGCAAAAGGCTGGGATCCCGAATTGAATGACGACGATTAGCCGGCAGGTTTTCCCGATCTGCGGAACGGGATGATATGCGTAGCGCCCCGGATCGGTGTTTTGTCAGCCAGCGCGCGCAGCGCCAGCGGGAATTCGCTTTGCAGGCGTGCCATAATACCCGCCGTACCCGCCGGATGCGCGCGGTAAAATACGGCCTGATAAGCGACCGGCTGATCGAGCGCTTCACGGTCATGCCGCTTGAAATCCTGCCAGGCAATGTCGATCCAGCATTTGCGCTCGCCATCGATAAAGACAAACTCCTCGGCATCGATAATGGCCATATACTGCAAACTGCGGATGGGAACAAACAAATGCCCGCCGCCACAGCGGGCGAGCAGCGTGATGGCCAGATTATAAGTGCTTGCCGGTAACCGACGTGATTCCCGGCTGATTTCTTCGTCGCGATAACAGGTAATTTCCATAACGGCTGATCAAATAAAAAAGTGGTTCTTTGATATTTTATACACGCACAACCGGCGCCTTCTCATATTCATTCCCGGTTTATCGCCTATAGCATATACAATTCCCCGGAACCTATCGATAAATATTACATGATGACTCATAACCGGCTTTTCAATGGCTTCCTTGCAAAACTGGGCCCGGGGTTGCTGTACGCAGGCGCAGCAGTCGGCGTTTCCCATCTGGTGCAGTCGACTCAGGCCGGCGGTATGTTCGGATTTGACCTGATTATTGCGATTGTGATCATTCACCTGATTAAATATCCGTTCTTCGAATTCGGGCCGCGCTATACCGCTGCAACCGGGAAAAATATCCTACATGGCTATTACAAGCTGGGCGCCTGGGCAGTCTGGATTTATCTGCTGATGATCCTTGCAACCATGTTCATTATCCAGGCCGCGGTAACCGTTGTCACCGCCGGATTGTTTACGCACATCTTCGGTTTTGAAGAACTGGGCGGTCATGAACCGCAGGTTGTCGACGCGATGATCAGTAGCCTGATCCTGCTCATCTGTCTTACCCTGCTGGCCAGCGGGCGCTACACCGTGCTGGACAAATTGATGAAAATCATCATTCTGATCTTATCGGTTACAACGGTTGCCGCTGTCGCCGTACTGATGGTCGACAACCCCGGATATTACGCATCCGGAACGCTTCATTTCGACATCACCGATGCCGTGCATCTGCTGTTTCTCGCCACATTTCTGGGTTGGATGCCGGCGCCTGTCGAGCTTTCCATCTGGCACTCCATCTGGTCGGAAAGTAAAAATGAAACCGAAGGCAGGACTGTCAGCCTGAAAGATGCGCTGTTTGATTTCCGTGTGGGTTTTATCGGTACAGCATTTCTGGCGATATGTTTCCTGGCTATCGGCGCACTGGTAATGTATGGCAGCGGTGTTGAATTCAAACCCGGCGGCGCAGCATTTGCGGAACAGCTGCTGGACATGTACAGACAGGCGCTGGGCGACTGGGCGTATCCCATCGTCGCGATTGCCGCACTCACCACCATGCTCAGCACCACGCTGGTATTGCTGGATGCATTTCCGCGCACCATCGGCATGTCGCTGGAACTGCTCGCGCCACAACAGTTCCAGCACCGCAAAAACAAGTCCATTTATATCTTCTGGCTGCTGATTACCATCGCTGGCACACTCCTGCTGCTGTTTTTCCTTACACCTTCCATGAGGGAAATGGTCAAAGTCGCCACCGTCATCGCATTCGTTGCAGCACCGGTTCTGGCAGTACTCAATACACTGGTGATGTTTGACCAATCAGTGCCCGAGCCTTACCGCCCCGGGAAAATGATGTTCATCTGGTGCATGCTCGGCCTGGTGGCATTGACCGGCTGCTCGATCGGTTACCTGATACTGATGTAACGCCGTTCCGATGACCGGCGGCGTATCGATTCTGTGCGCTGCCGGTGTGCAATAATCCGACACCCATAATGATTTACCTGCCCGATGCCGCATAATTCTTCCGAAAACAAAAAAACCGTCACTTACCAGAACCTGAAGACAATCGCAGCGCTCCTGCCTTACTTATGGGAATTCAAGGTACGTGTCATCCTGGCGCTGAGTCTGCTGATCCTGGCAAAGCTAGCCAACGTCTCCGTGCCGCTGGTACTGAAGGACATTGTCGATACGCTGAATCAGCCGCAGGCGGTTCTGGTATTACCGGTTTTCCTGCTGATCGCTTACGGCGTTCTGCGCCTATGCAGCACAGTGTTCGGCGAATTGCGCGATGCGGTATTCGCCAAAGTGACGCAGCGCGCTATCCGGCGCATCGCCACCCGGGTATTCGCGCATCTGCATGCCCTGTCGCTGCGCTTTCATCTGGAACGGCAGACCGGCGGCGTATCGCGGGATATCGAGCGCGGCACGCGCGGTATTTCGTTTCTGATGAATTTCATGCTGTTCAATATTCTGCCGACGCTGCTGGAAATCATCCTGGTCATGGCGATTCTGATCAGGCAATATGACATTCTTTTCGCTATCATTATTTTTATCACATTGCTGGCGTATATCGCCCTGACCCTGATCGTCACCGAATGGCGCATGATATTCCGGCGCACGATGAATACCATGGATTCCAAAGCCAATACACAGGCGATCGACAGTCTGCTGAATTATGAAACCGTGAAATACTTCGGCAATGAGACCTGGGAAAGCAGGCGCTACGACGAACACCTGCAGACCTGGGAAAAAGCGGCTATCCGCAACCAGGTTTCGCTCGCGGCACTGAATTCAGGTCAAAGCGCGATTATCGCGGTCGGCATGACGCTGCTCATGTTTCTTGCCGCCGGCTATGTCACACAGGGCACCATGACGATCGGCGATCTGGTGCTGGTCAATGCGTTTCTGCTGCAGCTGTATATGCCGCTGCATTTTCTTGGATTTGTCTATCGGGAAATCAAGCATTCGCTCGCCGACATGGAACGCATGTTTTCCTTGCTCGATGAAAACCGCGAAATTCAGGACAAGCCGGATGCAGGCGTGTTACAGCTGCAGGCCGCAAAACCGGTCACTATCCGCTTTGATCATGTCAATTTCAGTTATGACGCCAATCGGCAGATTCTGTTTGACGTCAGTTTTGAAATTCCGGCGGGACAGAATATCGCCGTGGTCGGACACAGCGGTTCCGGCAAATCGACGCTGGCACGCCTGCTGTTCCGCTTTTATGATGTGCAATCCGGCGCCATACGCATTGACGGCCGGGATATCCGCAATATCACCCAGCAAAGCCTGCGCGCAGCGATAGGCATCGTGCCGCAGGATACGGTGCTGTTCAACGACAGCATTTATTACAATATTGCGTACGGCCGTCCCGATGCCACACCGGAAGACGTTTACGCTGCGGCAAAATCCGCGCATATCCATGATTTCATCGAAACCCTGCCGGATAAATATGCAACCGTCGTCGGGGAACGCGGACTGAAACTCTCCGGCGGTGAAAAACAACGCGTCGCGATTGCACGCACGATTCTGAAAAACCCGGCGATCCTGGTTTTTGACGAAGCCACGTCGGCACTGGATTCGCACGCCGAGAAACAGATACAGTCCGAACTCAGACGCATTGCCCGAAATCGCACGACACTGACGATCGCGCACCGGCTATCGACCATCGCCGATGCAGACCAGATTCTGGTGATGGATAACGGTCGCATCATCGAACGCGGCAAACATGCACAGTTACTCGCAGCCCGGCAAACCTACGCGCATATGTGGGCATTGCAGCAGCAGGAACAACAGTTGTTGTAATGATGGCATACACGCCCTCAGAATAACCTGCAACGTATAAAATTTCCCGGCAGCGGCTTCCCAATCTGGCCGTGATTTTTCACAGGTTGTTGTGTATCATTGAATCCGCAGTACTATTGGTCTGCTGGGCCATGGTCCTGATATCAGGATTCAAAACCATAATTCTGCCAGCATGCGGATTGATTTAACCCATAGCAGCAACGTACCCGTTATATAAGGAATATCCATGGGCACTATCTTTTTTTATATTTTTATTTATTTTCTGGGGTATTACGGATCGAACATTCTTAATATGTTCACAGTTCGCCCACTGATCACCAACCGCTTTATCGCGGCATTGGTCCCTGTTTTCTGCATTGCCATGCTGCATGGCTATATGATCGTCACCACACCGCCGCCTTCATCACAGAACATCACGGTTGAATCCGCCTTATTCACTAATGTTGCGATGCCAATCGTTATCGTTACGCTCGGCGCACTCTACTTTATGTGGAATTCACGCCGTCCTGAGGAAGAAGAAGCTGAAGAAGCTGCCCGCAGAGCTGCGGAAGATGAAGATGAGGACGATGATGATGAGGATCTGGAAGATGAACAGGTCGCTGGTGACAGCACGCCAGATACGGATAACGAAAAGAAAAGCAAGAATGCTTGATTACTGAGTTGCTGAGTTTTTTGAATGTAAAAACATCCTCAAAACCCAAAAATAAAAACATCAAAAAACTAAAACTTAGGGCCTTATTCCGCTCCCATCATTTCCCGGGAGACTGAATAAGGCCCTTTCAGTTTTACAGCGCGACAGATTAATGCAGACTTACCGCTGCTTCTCCCTGTTTTTCTTCGCAGATCAGGTTGGCGCAATAGGTTTCATGAATGCCATCAAGGAAACCCCACAACGCATCGCACGCTTCACGGGTTGCTGCGAGCACTTCTTCCTGTTTTTCAGGCGTATCGGCAAAACGCTCGATAATGGCCCACTCAGCTTGTGAATGATAAATATCCGCTTTCTGATGGACCGAGAAAAATTCATAGTCTTTAGGATTGGTCATGCCGTAGAATTCCGCCAGCCCCTCGATCTTGACTCTGGCAATATCGGGGACTTGTGACTCAAATGCGTGCAATGCAGCCAGTCCAGCATAAAACGGACGGTTCAGGCAGATATCGCGGAATGTGGAAACCAGCTTATCCGTATTAGGCAGTGCTTTGGCATTCGTCAGGCTTGCATCGTCCGCGCCCAGAGCAAACGCAAACGCTTTCCATAACGCAGGATGATTGGTTGCGCCATGTTCTTCGTCAATCAGGTTGTTCAGTACTTCCTGGCGCACGCTGATATCGCCGCAGTTTGCATCGGTGCTGAAATGCGGCGTATTAAAGTGAACGGCGCTCAGATAGGTCGGCTCCGCCAGAACATTATAAAAATATTGCTCGGCATAGTGACGTAACTGTTCCTTGGTCAATTTGCCTTCGGTCCAGGCAATATAAAATGGATGTTTCAACAGGTGTTTCGCACTAATGGTATTTGTAATGCTTTGTTTAAATGTGTTCTGGATAGTCATCGTGTTTCCTTTTCTAGTTGAGTTCCTCATAACCGCCTGTTTATGTTCAATGAAAGCGATTTAGACGAAAATAAACAGCAGCGCATATCATCGCTAAATAATACCCTCAAGTCAAATTTAGCTGGCACGGGTCTCTTTGAAAGCCGTTGCCAGATAACGGCTCGCGGCAACCATATTCTTCAGTGCGGGTTTAACTTCTTCCCAATTGCGGGTTTTCAATCCGCAATCCGGGTTCACCCACAATCTTTGAACCGGTATACGCTGCGCCGCTTTTTTCATTAAGTCAATAATTGCATCAACCGAAGGTATGTTTGGAGAATGAATATCATAGACACCCGGGCCAATTTCATTCGGATACTGATATTGATCAAATGCGTCCAGCAGCTCCATCGCTGAGCGGGATGTTTCAATCGTAATCACATCGGCATCCATCCGGGCTATCGCTGTCATGATGTCATTGAATTCCGAATAACACATATGCGTATGAATCTGGGTGCTGTCCCGCACGCCATTGGCGGTAATACCAAACGCCAGAATCGCCCAGTCGAGGTAATCCTGCCACTGCGATTTCCGGAGCGGCAAGCCTTCCCTGAGCGCGGCCTCGTCGATCTGAATAATCGCAACCCCTGCTTTTTCCAAAGCCAGCACTTCATCGCGTATGGCAAGCGCCAATTGTTTGCAGGTCTCTGAACGCGGCTGGTCGTCCCGAACAAATGACCAGTTCAGCATGGTAACCGGCCCTGTCAGCATACCTTTCATCGGCTTATCGGTCAGCGACTGCGCGTACTGAATCCAGTCTACCGTGATCTCATGCGCATGCAGCACATCGCCATAGAGTATCGGCGGTTTGACGCATCTTGATCCATAGGACTGCACCCAGCCGAATTGCATCAACGCAAATCCTTCAAGCTGTTCGCCGAAATATTCCACCATATCGTTGCGCTCAGGCTCGCCATGCACCAATACATCGAGATCCAGCGCTTCCTGTTCGCGCACGCACTGTTCAACTTCTTTTTGCATCGCCGACTGGTACGCTTCCGCAGATAACTGGCCTTTGCGGTAATCCAAACGCGTCTGGCGAATCGCCTGTGTCTGCGGAAAAGAACCGATGGTGGTGGTGGGGAAAAGCGGCAGCGGGATTTTTTCTCTCTGCACTACGGCACGTTGCGCATAAGACGACTTGCGCTTGTACATTGCCGGACTGATTTCGAGCAGGCGGGATTTTACCGCAGCGCGGTGTACACGTTCAGATTGCTGGCGGCTTTCAATAACCCGCCGGTTTTCCTGCAATGCATCGTTAACGCTCTGCCTGCCGTGGTCGAGCGCGCTTGCCAGAACTTTGACTTCCTGCAGTTTCTGTACCGCAAACGCAAGCCAGGAATGAATGTCCGCATCCAACGCCTGTTCGCTATTGAGATCTATTGGCACATGCAACAGTGAACAGGATGGCGCGAGCCACAGACGCTCCTGTAAACGCGCGTGAATGGGTTCAAGCCAGTCCAGCACGGCGTTCAGATCGGTTTTCCAGATATTGCGCCCGCTAATGACGCCCAGTGACAATATTTTATGGCCTGGCAGCCAATCCATCACTTTGATGACTTCATCCCTGGCCGTAACAGCGTCAAGATGCACGCCATCGACGGGCAATTCGCAGACCAGTTGCAGGTTTTCCTGCAGTTGCCCGAAATAAGTCGTTAACATGAGCTTCACCGGTGCGGCCTGTAGCTGATAATACGTTTTCCGCAGCGCGTGTTTCCATGAATCACTGAGTTCCATCACCAATATCGGCTCATCAATCTGCACCCACGTGACACCGGCATCCTTCAGTTCTTTGAACAACTGCTCATAAACCTGAATCAGGCCATCCAGTAAATCATGCTTATCTGTTGCGTCTTTGCATTTACCCAGCCAGAGATAAGTAACCGGTCCCAGAATGACCGGTTTTACCTGGCTGTGCTGCTGCCGGGCTTCCTGGATGTGTTGCAGTAGCGGCCCGGCATTCAGCGAAAATCGCGTGTTTTTATCAAATTCAGGCACAATGTAATGGTAGTTGGTATCGAACCATTTGGTTAATTCACCGGCACTGACACATGCGCAGTCGGCATCATCCGATACGCTGCGCCCTCTGGCCAGGCGGAAATAATGATCCAGTTCATCGCCGGATAACTTGCTGATACGTTCCGGTATATTGCCCAGCAGGAAACTGGTGTCGAGTACATGGTCGTATAATGAAAAATCACCCGCCGGTATCCAGTCCAGCACTGCCTGATCCTGCCAGTTCTGAATGCGCAGATGGGCTGCCGTCTCCAGTAACGTTTCTGCGGAGATTGCTTTTTTCCAGTAGCGTTCCAGCGCAAATTTCAGTTCGCGCTGGCGACCGATGCGGGGAAATCCTAAGCTATGTGTTGTTATCATGGTTGATATTTGCCGTTCAAAATAAAAATAGACACGCTATTGTACAAACAGCAAATAATAAATAATAATGATTAGATTCACATTTCCTATTCATATTCCTCATAAATCAAATGATCGAACGCAGCCACCTCAAAATCATACAATCCCTTCATCTCAACGGCACGCTCACTGAAGCGGCAAATGCACTGTGTTTAAGCCAGCCAGCGCTATCGCACCAGATCGGCTATCTGGAAAAGAAACTGGGCATTACATTGTGGCAGAAGGAAGGACGCGGCCTGCGGCTGACACAGGCGGGCAGGCTGTTATTGGAGGTTGCAAACCAGGTTCTGCCCGTTTTATCGCAAGCAGAAAAAACTTTGCAAGCCTATCGTGAAGGCTGCCAGGGCATTCTGCGCATCGGCGTCGAATGCTATCCCTGCTTTCAATGGCTGAATGCCGTGATCGGCCCATTCATGCAGCAAATGCCCGACGTTGATATTGATATCGTGCATAAATTTCAATTTACAGGATTGGAAGGACTCCTGAATCATCATATTGACGTTCTGGTCACGCCCGATTTGATCAAGAAAGAAAAAATCCACTATGAAACCCTGGCCGAATATCAAC
The DNA here is from genome assembly GCA_964464365.1 of uncultured Nitrosomonas sp. GTDB lineage: Bacteria > Pseudomonadota > Gammaproteobacteria > Burkholderiales > Nitrosomonadaceae > Nitrosomonas. The sequence continues at coordinate 33,584 of CAYXFV010000017.1, forward strand.
TCGTTCTACTGGTTTCCTGCAACCATGTACTTGCAGATGCGAAACACCTGGTGCCGGAAAATCTTGCTAGGGAAACACTGTTGTCCTTTCCGGTGCCACGGGAAAGGATTGATATTCTTTCCCGGTTTCTGACCCCGGCTCACGTTGAACCGGCGAAGCTGAAACAGATTGAATCGCTTGAGATTATGCTGCAAATGGCCGCACTCAATCGCGGCGTGTGCGTTTTACCGGAATGGCTGGTGGCCGATCCCAGAATCAAAGCCATGCAGCTCAGGAAAATCAGGATCGGGCAAAAAGGTTTATATCAGAAATTATTTCTGGCCGTTCGGGAAACCGACCGGTCTGTTCCCTATATTTTAAAATTCATATCCGTCGGACAGACCGCAGCCGACAGCCTGCACAGGTGAATGGAAGGGTGAATGAATGCCGCTGTCCATGTAAACTATTCGGCTGCGGTATCTCACCGCAACACCGATTTGTTTAAAACAATACGCCAGACTGGATGATATTTTATGGATGAACAAGCAAGCCTGCTGGCACTCTTCACCAGCAGTTTTCTCGCCGCGACATTGTTGCCGGGCGGATCTGAAGCGGTACTTGCAGGTGTGCTGATTGCCTATCCCGACCTGCTCTGGCAAGCGCTCATCCTGGCCACCATTGGCAATACACTGGGCGGCATGAGTTCTTATCTGATCGGACGGTTGATTCCGGATGAAAAAACAATGCTCAAAAAAACCGGCAACACAGCACGTTACCTGGAATGGGTACACCGTCATGGCGCGCCGATTCTGCTGCTGTCCTGGGCACCAGTGATTGGCGATGCGCTGTGCGTTGCAGCCGGCTGGTTGAGAGTCAACTGGATAACCGCCATGATTTTCATGGCGCTTGGAAAATTTGCGCGGTACTGGATTGTCGCCGCAGCGACTCATTCGATTGCGGCGACAATCGGCTGATGACTATAAACAAGATCTCACTTAATGCGACAGAACCAAAAATAATTGGTCAGTTGGGTATCACTTCAGGCGAAGCAATACGTATGTTTATGCACAAGTTAAAATGCGCGGCGGCATACTGTTTGATGTCTCCATCCCTGATCAAGATACACTTGATGCGATGCAAGAAGCCAATCCACCAGAACACTCGGAAAAATATGCTTCTTTTGGAGATTTACGCCAGAAACCTGGCGTGTAAAAGAACCTGATAAGGGGTGTTAATAAACAGGGTCCTGTCACATTTCCACAGTTAATGCGACAGAACCCCTAATCCTACTCTTTGAACAATTCCTGCAGTTCACCGTTCTGATACATTTCCGTCAGAATATCGGAACCGCCAATAAATTCACCATTGACATAAAGCTGCGGAATGGTCGGCCAGTTGGAATAATCCTTGATGCCCTGACGAATTTCCGGATCCTGCAGCACATCGACCGTAAAGGGGTCGTTGACGCCGCATGCACTCAGAATATTAATCGCGTTGGCGGAAAAACCGCACTGCGGCTGTTCGAGCGTACCTTTCATATACAGCACGACAGGGTGCGTTGTCACTTGATCTTTAATCACATCTTCTACATTCATTTCCATTCACTCCCAATAAATTACATAAAATAACGACCATCACAAACACGCTCGATACCAGCCAGATCCTTGTGTACTTCAATATGCTTAAATCCAGCATGCTCCATCAGCAGTCGACAGATCGCGGACTGATCATAGCCATGTTCTATTAACACCCTTCCACCGTCAACCAGATAAGCCGGCGCTGCCGCAATGATATGACGAATGCATGCAAGCCCGTTCTCACCGGCAGACAGCGCTATTGCCGGTTCAAACCGCAAATCGCCTTGCTGCAGATGCGGATCGCGCTCAGCCACATACGGTGGATTTGAAACGATTACATCAAACTTTTCATCCTCACCCAACGGCGCATACCAGTTGCCCTGAATCATGCGTACATTATCAACGCCAAGATTCCACGCGTTCCATTGCGCAACAGAAATCGCATCATTAGACAAATCCACTGCGACAACATTCGCCTGAGGCCGATGCCTGGCGATGGTAATCGCGATCGCACCGCTTCCCGTTCCGAGATCCAGCACGCGGCAGGATCCATTTTCCGCGATCGTTTCCAACGCGAGATCGACCAGCAATTCAGTTTCCGGACGCGGCACCAGCACAGCGGGCGTCACCTTAAAAACCTGATCATAAAACGCACGTTCACCGGTCAGGTAGGCCACAGGCATTCCGCTGACACGCTGCAGAACAAGCGTAGTGAAGTTTTCGACCAGCACGGCAGGCACCGGTTCTTCCGGGTGTGTTAATAAGAACGCATGATTAACGTGCAGAACATGCTGAAGCAACATGCGTGCATCAATCGTATCGATGCGCCGGCACGCCCAGGCCAATGCCCGTGCAATGGTCCCAGGACAGACATCGGATTTTTCCGGGTCAATACCCTGCTGCTTCAAACGTAGAAATCTCACAAGAAATGCAGTGAATCAATCAGTACACGCAGACTGCAATGGACGCACTTTCCGTCTATTCTTCCATCGAAGCGGCCAGTTGTTCGGCCTGATATTCCGCCATCAGCGCCGAACAGATTTCATCAATATCGCCATCCATAATCTGATCCATTTTATAGAGCGTCAGATTGATACGATGATCCGTCACTCTGCCCTGCGGAAAATTATAGGTTCGAATTCTTTCGGAACGCTCCCCCGTACCCACCAGTGATTTACGGGTCGCGGCCTGCTCGGCCTGTTGCGCACGCATCTGCTTGGCATGGATACGCGCAGCCAGCACACTCATGGCCTGCGCCTTGTTTTTATGCTGCGAACGGCCATCCTGGCATTCGACGACAATACCGGTCGGCAGGTGTGTAATCCGGACGGCTGAGTCGGTCTTATTAATATGCTGACCACCCGCACCTGAGGCACGGAATGTATCAATCCGCAACTCGGCAGGATTCAATTGCACTTCGCTGATTTCATCAGCCTCAGGGATGACCGCCACGGTACATGTCGAGGTGTGGACACGCCCTTGGGTTTCCGTTACCGGAACACGCTGCACGCGATGCCCCCCCGATTCGAATTTAAGCCTGGAATAGGCACCCTGGCCAATAATTTTGGCGATAATCTCCTTGTAGCCGCCGATGTCCGATGGACTCTGCGAAATGATCTCCACCTGCCAATGGCGCCGTTCGGCATAGCGTGAATACATGCGAAACAGATTACCCGAAAACAGCGCAGATTCATCGCCACCTGTTCCTGCGCGGATTTCCAGGAAAATATTGCGCTCATCATTGGGATCCTTGGGCAATAACTGCTTTTGCAGTTCCGTTTCGATTTCGGCCAGCTTCTCCTTCCCGGCGTGCACCTCTGTTTCGGCAAATTCGCGCATTTCGGGATCGGAAGCCATTTCACGCGCGGTCTGCATATCCCGCTCAACCTGTTGATAAGCACGATACAGATCGACTACCGGTATAATTTCAGCGTGCTCTCGCGACAATTTGCGGAATTTATCCAGATCTGCGGTTATCGTTTCACTGCTGAGTGTTTGATTGAGTTCATTGAGCCGCACACTCAGGCGCTCAAGCCTCCGGGTAAGACTCGCTTTCATTGCGGGTGATGCAGCTGATAAAGTTTATTAACGAGTTCAACCAGTTGCGCACGTTCTTCGGCAGTCGCATGATTTAAGGAACTGGAAGGAATATGCAGGAATTTATTCATTAAACCGTTACTCAATGACTCCATCACTTGCAGCGGATCTTCGCCTTTCGCCAGTAACTTGCTGGCGCGCTCCAGTTCATGACGGCGGTAACGCTCACCCTGATCGCGCAATGCGCGTATCGTCGGCACCAGTTCGCGTGTCGCCAGCCAGCGCATAAAATCGATGACATTATTATCGATAATCGATTCCGCCTGAGCAACGGCGCTCTGACGCGCGTCCATTCCCTCTTTCACGATCTCGGACAAATCATCGACATAATAGAGAAAAACATCATCAAGTTCGGAAACCTCGGACTCAACGTCACGTGGCACCGCAAGGTCGACGATAAAAATAGGACGGTGTTTGCGCGCTTTGATTGCGCGCTCGACCATGCCTTTTCCCAGAATGGGTAACGGGCTGGCTGTGCAGGTCACCACGATATCGTGCAAAGCCAGTTGATCCGGCAGATCCGCCAAAGTAATCGCGGTGGCGTTGAATCTTTTTGATAGCGTTTGCGCACGTTCGATGGTTCGATTGGCGACAGTGATATGTTTTGGATTACGCGCGGCAAAATGGCTGGCACACAAGTCAATCATTTCTCCAGCGCCGATGAACAAAACGCGCTGTTCACTGATTTCACCGAAAATCCGCTCGGCAAGGCGTGCGGCGGCGGCGGCCATGGATACAGAATTTGAGCCGATCTCGGTGGAAGTCCGGACTTCCTTGGCGACAAAAAAAGTGCGCTGAAACAGCTTGTGCAGCAGCAGGCCCAGCGTACCGGCATTTTCAGCCGATTTAACCGCACTCTTCAGCTGCCCCAGAATCTGCGGTTCGCCCAGCACCATTGAATCCAGTCCGCTGGCAACGCGGAAAGCATGCTTAACGGCTTTCTCACGCGGTAATTTATACAGATAAGGATCCAGATCATGAACCTGCAAGTGATGAAAATCCGCCAACCAGCGCATGGCTTCTTCAGGTTTGTTGGTACTGCAATACACTTCTGTGCGATTGCAGGTCGAAACAATGGCGGCTTCATTGATCGGATTACGCCCCACGAGATCATGCAATGCATGCTCCATGGTGTTCTCCGGGAACGTGACCTGTTCACGCACATCCAGCGGAGCTGTAGTATGATTAATACCGAAGGCAAATAACTGCATGAGCGTTTATAAGCAACTGGCGAAGAATAAAAAACTTGCGATTATAATAGTAAGCGGATACAAATACTATCCTATCCATGTAAATCCTCTTAAATCCTGGCAATCCACAAACAAAAAGAGCGCACTGCCATCGGATAGACCATCATCCGCACGAATGGTTTTTGCATCCAGCAGCATCTTTCATTTTCCGTTCCGATCTTATCGGCAAGATCGCAGGAATCATCCCGACTCATCCCGATATTAACGCAGAAACATCATACTATTCTGAACTTGCCGTACAAAAAACAGTCTCGCTGCGTAATACTTTTGGGGTATACTTCCGCTGCCAATCTGGATCAGATACCAGTTCAGTTTTTATTCTGATCAGTTTTTTTATTCTGGACACAACATTTCAATTTCTTTATTTTTGAAAGTTACAGCACTGAGAAAATTATAGAAAAAATATAATTCGTCAAGGAGATTTTATGAACAAAAAGTTTACTTGTGCGCTTTTATTTTTAGCGCTCAGCGTTCCCTACGCAGTCTTCGCCGAAGCTGATGAAAACCCAGCCGATGAAGCCGAAGCTGCAACTGAAGCTGCCACCGAAGCTGAAGCAGAGGCAGCCGATGAAGCGGATGCATCATCTGAATTACAAAGCGGCAATGGATGGAAAACCGTGCGCATCGCCGAATTGGGCAATTCAGGCAAAAAGGTGCATATGGTGCTCGTAGAACAAAGCCGCCATACCGACAAAACCATTTACAGCAATGCGATCAACCGTCTATGCCAGGGCGAAGAGGAATTCTGCAGAGTACGCTTCTGGAGCAATGAACGTTTCATTCCTGAAAGAGCAGCATTGACAGCAGAGCAGAATAAACAGCTTAAAGCAGACTATCTGATCAACAAAACGGCTGGCATAAAAGAATTGCGCTGGTCCTGCGGTGTTGATTCCAACAGTCAGAATTGCCTTCCTAATTAAGCTTCACTGAAACACGGCTGCATACTCCGAATGACCTCAGTCATTCCTATTCAGCCGTTTTCATCTCCACAGCCCAAAACCGGTCGGCAATACTGAAATATCCGGATTCAAACTTTCTTAAAGCCTGTTAGCGTCGATCAGAACCTGTTCAAGATCTCGATCAGGAAATGCAGCGCAATCCTGAACAGGCACTACGCATAACAATCAGATGTGCAAAGCACGGCCATTCACACCCAGCGCAGCCTCATGAAAAGCCTCGGACAGTGAAGGATGCGCGTGGACAATGGCCGCGATATCCTCGCTGCATGCCGAAAATACCATCGCCATGACCGCTTCGGCGATCATTTCGGAAACATGCGGGCCGATCATATGAACACCCAACACACGGTCTGTTTCGGCATGCGCCAGAATTTTGATAAACCCGCCCGCCGCATTCATCGCACGCGCACGGCCGTTGGCCATAAAAGGAAACTGACCGGCCTTGTATGGAATACCGGCGGCTTTAAGCTCCTGCTCGTTTTTCCCTACCCAGGCAATCTCCGGCGCGGTATAAATCACCCAGGGAACCGTGTTAAAATCCGGCGCGTCATGCTGCAGATCATCACCTTTTTCTCTGGCTGCGATCGCTTCCGCCACGAACACGCCTTCCTCAGATGCCTTGTGCGCCAGCATGGGGCCGCGCACGACATCACCCACAGCATAGACATTCGATAAACTGGTGCAGCAACCCGCATCCACCGCAATGAAACCACGCTCATCCAACTTGAGGCCATTCTCATTAATGCCCAACCCTGTAGTATTCGGCGCACGGCCCACGGCCATAATCAGTTTATCAACCACCAATTGTTGCAACTGACCCTCCGCATCCAGATAATCGACTGTAACTTGCGCGTCACCGGTATTGATCGCATTGATTTTCACACCGGTCTGAATTTTCAATCCGGTTTCCTTAGTGAAAATTTTCCGGGCTTCCTGCGCGATTTGCGCATCCGCCGCCATCAAAAATTCCGGCATCGCTTCCAGGATAGTCACTTCAGCACCCAGCCTGCGCCACACGCTGCCCATTTCCAGCCCGATGACACCCGCGCCGATAACCCCCAGCCGCTGAGGCGTTTCGGATAAAGACAATGCACCGGCGTTATCGAGAATGCGGTCATTGTCCACTTCAGCCATAGGCAACTGGCGCGGCACCGAGCCCGTGGCGACAATAACATATTTCGCCTGAACCTGCTGCACCGTATCGCCATCGGTAACTTCGATACGCCATGCCGCATCAGCATCGGCACGCTTGAGCAGCTTACCCGTGCCATGAATTGATTTGACGCCATTTTTCTTGAACAGCGAAGCAATACCCGCTGTAAAAGTCGTCACGATCTTGTCTTTTCTGGCAATCATAGCGGGCACATCGATTGTGGCATGCTCCACTTTGATACCGTGTGCTGCAATGTCATGCTGCACCTGAAAAAAACGCTCGGACGATTCCAGCAGCGCTTTGGATGGAATACAGCCGACATTCAAACAGGTTCCACCCAGACTGGCACGCCCCTTCGCATTTTTCCATGCATCAATGCATACCGTATTCAACCCCAATTGCGCGCAGCGGATTGCCGCGACATACCCCCCCGGCCCACCGCCGATTATCGCAACGTCGTAAGTTTCTGACATCATTTACTCTTCTTCTTGAATTAAACAGATTCGCTATTTTACAAGAAACCCGCCCACTTTTACGGACGCATTCTCTCGCAATTGTGAAAACATTTGCACACGGCCTGACAGCCCGAACATTAAAAGCGGCACAGCAATCACTGTGCAGCCATGCCAATTGTTTGATTGAAACAACTCACATAAACGGATTTCGTATTAAAAGTTGACCATCAATCACCTGACCGTCCTGCATGTCTTCCGAATAAAGCGTTGTGCAACCTGCCGACAATGCTGCGGCGACGATCAGTGCATCGTATATCGAGAGTCCATAGTGTTCCGCAATCCGAAGCCCCTGATCATGCACCTTGACAGTAACCGGTATCACTGGGCATATCATACCTATATGTGAAAGAAATTCCCGGATTTCATCGAAAGACAAATCCAATTTTCTCCGGGCCACGTTTGCGAATTCATTGAGTACCTGAACACTGACAACGCCGCCAGCCGCGATAGTATTTTCCGCCTGAACAGATTTTGTTTCATCTTCGGATAAAAGATACAACAGAATATTCGTATCCAAAAAAGCGCTATGATCTTTCATGCGCCTCAATACGATCAAATTTGAAATCTTTCGGCAGCCGTCCACGATACTTTCTCAGACGTTCAAGAATTTCACGGACTTCCGGTGTTTTCATGATTTCAATATCACGGGAACCTGCCACATGAATTTCAATCATGTCACCTTCCTTGAGATCGAGTATTTCAACAATCGATGCGGGCAATCGGATTGCCAGACTATTACCCCATTTTGAAACCTGCATTAGATGATTTCCTTAAATGATATACACGTTATCATTGTATATCCTGATATTCTCATTCTCAAGCATGACTAATGGGATTGTCAAAGTATTTGTCCCTGATCTGTCTGCCGTTCTATAACGGGTGACAAGTTGACGGTGAGCTTGCGAATCCCAACATAAACAATATTGAACCGCCCTGACTTTCACTTCCTCCCACACCAACGAGCATGCAATCTACATGTCCAGCGGGCTTCTGACGCCCCGTCCTCCTTTGTTGAGAACATGGGTATAAATCATCGTCGTGTGCACATCCTTATGACCGAGCAGTTCCTGTACGGTGCGGACATCATAGCCCGAATCGAGTAAATGCGTCGCAAACGAATGGCGCAAGGTGTGCGGTGTGGCCAACTTGGTTATGCCGCTGGCCAGCACCGCTTTTTTCATTGCCCGCTGCAATAGCTTTTCATCGACATGATGACGCCGCTCGACACCGCTGCGCGGATCGGTCGAAAAACTTCCGGAAGGAAAAATATATTGCCATACCCAGTCTGTCGCTGTGTTGGGATATTTGCGTTCCAACGCGTCCGGCAGATACACCGACGCCTTGCCTGACCGGCTATCGTCATCGAACAAAGTCCGGCGATGAAGCAAATGCGCTTGTAAAGGATCCGCCAACGACTCCGGCAACATCGTGATTCGATCTTTGGCTCCTTTGCCATCACGGATCAAAATCTCACTGCGTTTAAAATCCACATCTTTCACTCTGAGACGCACGCATTCCATCAAACGCATCCCCGTGCCGTACAGGAGATTCGCCATCAAACCATAGGTTCCACTCATCCGGGCCAAAATGGCCCGCACTTCGGTGCGCGTCAGCACAACGGGTAATCGTTGCGGCTGCTTGGCGCGTACAACCTTATCCAGCCAGGACAGATCAATCAACAGTACCTCCTTATACAAAAACAGCAAAGCTGACAATGCCTGGTTTTGGGTCGAAGCCGATACCTTACCAGCCACTGCCAGATGGGTTAAAAATGCCTCCACCTCCGCAGCACCCATTTCTTGCGGATGGCGTTTACCGTGGAACAGAATAAAACGCTTTATCCATTGTACATATTGTGTCTCGGTACGGAGGCTATAGTGCCTGGTACGAATACGGTCGCGGGCTTGATCCAGGAGTTTTGGCGGTGTATTTGCATTTTTCATAGCAGGTTGATACAAATGAATGATTATGATAGATTCATAAATAATCAATCATATTTTGGATTTATACACCCATGAGTAAAATTTATTATACACCTAAAAAGGTGTCTACTTAACGTTAGAGGATGCCATCTTGAACCCAAATCGCTATCTCTACGTCTTGAACCTCGAAGACAACACAAGCAGCAAATCAATTCGCTCGCCTGACCTTCCAGCAATTGATGAGGCATACGTAGAGTCATTGGGCAAATGCGCGACTATCGAAATGCCAGAGGGTGTTTTGTATATCGCCGGTCACTCGCGTTGCGGGCCAAAAATGTGGCTGTTGGCTTCGGGGTCTGACGAAAACAGGCCCAATGCCCCTTGGGCTGCTTTCCGTGGCTTCAGCCATGAAAAGGCAGCGGCATTGGCTTGGTCCTGGTTATCTTCCCGTGAAATCCTCTAACCCTGCGCTCAACCGGACGCTGCGCGATAAAACCGCGCAGCGCCGGTTAGCTCCACGTTATGCATTCTCAAGGAAAGAACTGTGGGTCTAAAAATACATTCAATCGCTGAAATACCCGAGAATGTCTCTCGCAGTTACTATTTATACGTCCTTGATTATTACAATTGGGACGAACCAATTGCTAATACCCTCCGAGCAAACTTTGACCGTATGGCTGAATTTGCTTCAAAAAATGACGCTGTGGTAATTCAGCCATTGGGGGAAAGTCACTTTTATTCCGAACTACTGTCATGGGAAAGTATTAACGGCATGAAACCCGAAGAGCTTCTTCCAGCTATTCTTGTAACAACGATTCATCCGAAGTATTTTTTAGAACGTGACAACCAGCAATGTCGTGGTGAACCAATACCTGAAGATAAATTTATTTTTCTAAAACTAAAAGACACATGCAAACAACCATCAGATGTTGTGGCTCTGATAGAGAAAATATTTACTGATATTAAAAACAAAAAAGAAATAAGCAATTTTCAGGTTGCAAAAAAACAAAGTGCTGGTGTTGGTAGAGCATTAGTTGACGCACTAATCCTCGAGCCAAATTTTTCGGGTGTTGGTATTGATTTAAAGAAGCTGTTCTCAAGGTCTAATTAAACAATGCATAACCCATCATTCAAGCGGGACTGGCTAACGCCAGCCCCTTACTTCAAACGGTTGAGGATGTAGAAAAACCTGAATCTATTATTTTTTCCATGGAATAATCAGGAT
>CAYXFV010000018.1:0-44252 GCA_964464365.1 uncultured Nitrosomonas sp.
CTTATTTCTCCTTTAAACAGAACATAATCTGTCCGTCCAAAGGGGGCAACTCCAATACCTTAACTGGCAATGAAGGCAACGATATCTTCATGGGCATGGCGGGTCACGATACTTTTCTGGGCGGAACAGGCATAGACAAGGTATTGTTTAACGACGTCCGGAATAATTTCACGCTCCGCAAAACGGAGAAAGGTTACTCAGTCTCCGACCAGACCGGCCGTGAAGGTGAAAATACATTGATTGATATCGAACGTATATTATTTGACGATATCGGGATTGTGCTCTCTATTGACGGCAACGCCAGCATACTGGCCAAACTCATTGGAACGATTTTCGGCGCGGCGGCGATTCATAACCCGGAGATTATAAAAATCGGCCTGGCCTATATCGATGATGGACTGACACAAGAGCAGCTGGTTGAAATCGTCTTGGATGCAGCGGGTGCTCATACCTCCGAAGATATCACCAGGCTGTTATGGCGCAACCTGTTCGGCAGCGAAGCGGATATCACGCAAATACAACCCTACATTTCACAACTCGATGACGATACGCTATCGCAAGTCGACTTGACGTTATTTGCGGCAGACTCGTACCTCAATGCTGAAAATATCGATCTGATCGGTCTATACGATACCGGTATCGCTTTTGCCCTCTAGCGGTCAACTCAAGCGATCAATTCCATTCGATGGCATCGCTCCCAAGTACGCCTTTACGAAATAAAGCGGCGACATCCATCATCAAAGCAACACCGCAGTGCACAAACACACCGAGCCAGATATTCCGGCTTTTCAGGCTCATATAACCTAGAATCACACCGGCAATAATCGCTGCAATCGTTTCCAGTATAGGTTTGCCAAAATGAATCATACAATAAGGCACCATCATGAAAAAAATCGCATAAAAACCAAACCGGTGCTTGGTGCCATGCAGAATAAATCCGCGAAATAGAAATTCCAGTGCAAAAAATTGCAGGAAATAAAACATTTCCCAGATCAAGAATTTTGGAAAAAGACTTTCTCCCGGCGGCACTTTATAAAAAGGATAAGTCTTCTGGAAGCTTTCAGCCGCTGAAAAATAAATCACCAACGGAGCCATGACGACAAGCATCAGTACATATAGCTGGTAGTACTTCAACGATCCCTTGAAGCTTATGCCGTAATCCGAAAAGTTTTCCTTGAGTACCCATTTGATGCAAATCGCCGGTAACACCAGGTAGCAGATAATCACCACCGATACCCAATACAACGGACGATAAAAACTCGCATCGGCATGCAAAGTCATAGCATGGTGCAATTGCTGCGCCCAATCCGTCAACCCCAGACTCAGGAGCAATGACATCAGATACTTGTAATCCGTGAAGTAATACGAGCAAGTCAATACTAAAGCACTGACCACACAGACCAGCGCGATCTTGTGGTCGAAACTTCTCAGGCTCCGGTGTAATGCTTTATACGAATAAACCTCTGATCTTAAAAATGTCGTAACAAAAATTGATAACGATTTCCTGGTAAACATTGCTTTAAGCGATTCAAAAAAACGAATATTTTAATCAGTTATTCTAAATTTTTATTCAGTATTTTATTTTTTTGCGCAATAAATTCAGCTTCGGTCAATGTGCCGCTGTCACGTAACCGCTGCAAGCGTTCCAGTTGGTCCAGTTGAATCAGGCGATTTTCATCAGTGCTCTTTTCATCGGTTTTCTCAGCATCCGGCCTGTCAGATACCGGGCTTTGTTTAAAGCCCAGAAACGCGCCGATTTTGGCAAAAAACAATACGATCAGACGCCACAATCTCGGCAGCAGCCAAATAACCAGCACGATAAAAACAACGAACAAAACCAGGAAAACCAGGGGATAGTTCAACGCGGCCCATAACCCGCCTAACACAAGAAGGTCTTCAGACAAAGATGCCGACCAGTTACTGACCGGTTCGGGCGAAGCGTTGATCAACAAGCGTGTACTGATTTTTGTCGCATGGCTTGTCGCCGCGACACCGCCACCCAGAATCCCGGCAGCGATTTCCAGTGCGGGCGTCACATCCCCTACCGCACCGGCTGCCAGCATGGCGCCAGCCGGTATTCGAATAAATGTATGAATCGTATCCCATACGGAATCGATACCGGGAATTTTGTCGGTAAAAAACTCGACGAAATACATCACAGCGGCAGCACCAATGACCAGCGGGTCTTCAAGAACAGAGAGTTCAGACGGTAAATCAATATGCCCCGTCGCCCCCCCCCAGCCCAGCACAAGCAGTACCGCATATAAATTAATGCCACTGCCCCAGGATACGCCCAGTAATAAGGCCAGCGTCGCTAATAAAGCCTCATAATTTTCCATATCAAATTATTTTCCGTTCTTCCATTGATACATAAAGTCATTTCGAGTCACAACCGGAATCAAACCACCCAATCAGACGATCTTTATTAATGACTGTTGATTCGCCAGTATCTCGGCCAGTGTTCTGAGTACCCCGGACTGCCAATCCGGCAGGTACAGGTTAAATGTTGCCTGCAGCTTGGTTGTATCCAGACGGGAATTCAGCGGGCGTACCGCCGGCGTAGGGTATTCGGTACTGGGTACAGGATACAGATGGCCTGTCGTCGTCTTAAGCGAAACATTCACGCTGGCCGCCTGCGTGAGAATGTAATGTGCGAAACCGTACCAGGATGTATAACCTTGCGCCACCAGATGATATAACCCGCTGATGGATAATTCGTTTTCCAGATCCCTCAGTGACTGTACGATATGCGCCGTTACATCCGCAATCAGTTCCGCGCCTGTCGGTGCACCGATCTGGTCGTTGACAATCCGCAGCTGTTCGCGCTCCTGCGCAAGCCTGAGTATGGTTTTAATAAAATTGCTGCCATAGGTGGCATAGACCCAGCTGGTCCGTAAAATCACATAGCGGCAACCGGCGCTGATGATGTTGGCCTCACCGGCCAGTTTGGTTTTGCCATAAACATTGCGTGGATTGGGTGTATCGCTTTCGGTATGGAACCGATCTCCGCTACCGTCAAACACATAGTCTGTCGAATAGTGAACGAGCCAGGCGCCCAGCCGCCGGGCTTCCTCAGCCAGAACACCCGGCGCTACCGCGTTGACCGTCTGCGCCAGTTGCGATTCCTGCTCTGCCTTGTCAACCGCCGTATAGGCCGCTGCGTTGACAATAATGTCAGGCTTTACGGTCCGTACCGTTCTCCGGATTCCCGTTGGATCAGCAAGATTGCCGCATATCGTCTGACTGTCAGTACCCAGTGCAATCAGCTGATCGGATGGCGCGAGCGGCGCAAGACTGCGCTGGAGTTCCCAGCCAACTTGGCCGTTTTTACCAAACAATAAAATTTTCATTGCCGTTGCTGAACATAATTGTTTTCGATCCAATCGCGGTAAGCGCCAGTCTGAACACTCGCAACCCAGTCCTGATTGTCCAGATACCATTGCACGGTTTTGCGAATACCGGTTTCAAATGTCTCACGCGGTCGCCAGCCCAGTTCGTGTTCGATTTTCCGGGCATCAATAGCATACCGCACGTCGTGGCCCGGGCGATCCTTGACATAGGTTATCTGATCCAGATAATCACCGCTGGTCGGTGCGCCGGCCATTTCTTTCAGTAACGCGCAAACCGTATGCACAATTTCAATATTGGTTTTTTCATTCCAGCCGCCGATGTTATAAGTTTCACCTGTGTCTCCGGATTCCAGCACGCGTCGGAGCGCACTGCAATGATCCGAAACATATAACCAGTCACGCACCTGTCTGCCGTCGCCATAAATCGGCAAAGGCTTACCCGCCAGCGCGTTAGTGATCATCAGTGGAATCAGTTTCTCCGGAAACTGATAGGGACCGTAGTTATTGGAACAGTTAGTGATCAATGTCGGCAAACCAAAAGTGCGGTGATACGCATTGACCAGGTGATCACTCGATGCCTTGCTTGCCGAGTAGGGACTGCTCGGCTGATAGCGATGCATTTCGGTAAATGCCGGTTCCCGCTCAGTTAATGAACCATAGACTTCATCGGTAGAAACATGCAGAAATCGGAAATCGTTTTTACCGACCTGATTCAGTGTTTTCCAGTAAGCATGCGCCGTTTCCAATAACCGGAAAGTACCGACGATATTGGTTTGAATAAAGGCCTCCGGACCGAGGATGGAACGATCAACATGGCTTTCCGCGGCAAAATTGATAATGGCGCGGGGCTGATGTTCGGTCATCAGCTTTGCCACCCGTTCGCTATCGCCAATATCGCCTTTTACGAAAATATGTCGTTTGTCGTCCGCGATCGTTACCAGATTCTGCGGGTTGCCCGCATACGTTAATTTATCGAGATTAATAACGGATTCATTCGATTGCGAAAGCCAATCCAGGATAAAGTTTGAACCGATAAAACCCGCGCCACCCGTCACAAAAATCATTGTTCTATTTTTTTCTTAATTATTTCAATTCACCGGAAATCATTCGACACACCATTCAGGAACTATCCCGATTTCTTCCGGCATCGCCTGAAAAGCGCAGTCTATACCGATTCCCGGTACCCAAACCAGTTGCTCGCCGCAATACAGCAAAGGTAAAGTATAACGCGACCACGGCGGAATTGAAGCTTCCTGCAATAAATTTTTCAGGCTACGTCTTGGCCGGTTGCAGTCGGGCCTGTAATGCTCGCCTCCCTGACGTGGTCGGATCATCACAGGTGCCTGCAATAATTTCCGCTGACTCATACCCTGGCCTGCAATCCGCCTGAAATGAATCGACCCGCCCCATACATCAAGCGTTACAGTAGATTCGTTTTGCCATTCCCCATGCTGCAGAAGATGCGGCATGGTGGGCTGCTGTTTCTTACCCAATGCCTGTATGTAAACACGCCCCTGATACACACGAATCTCAGCGTTGCCGAAAGTAACATGCAACTGCGTATCGTTTTCCACACGCTGCAATTGACGCAATATTTCTTCCAGTTTAATGGCACTGGGTAATGGGATACCCTGTTGCCACAGCACGTACCGTAAGAGATTTCCGGCGCGTGATGCACTCAATTCACGCAACCGGGTGATATCCAGTCGACCGGAAATCAGGCAGTGTTGCGCGTCCAGCTCGGCCAGTTCATCGAGCAGCTGTGATGCTTCCGCCATATGTCTGCTGGTGCGTTGCAGCACTTGCGCGTAATTGGAATATTTTTCGCGTAAAACTGGAAAAACTTTGTGGCGGAGAAAATTGCGGCTGAACAGCGTACTGTCATTGCTTTCATCATGTATCCACTGCAACTGCCGTTGTTCAGCGTAGATTTCGATACGGTCACGCGAGACGTCAAGCAGTGGGCGCAGGATCTGCGGCGCGGTTTCAGACGGCTGTTTTCTGCGCAACGGCATGGCGCTCAATCCTCTGACGCCTGCGCCACGAAACAATTGTAATAACAGTGTTTCCGCCTGATCATCGCGATGTTGTGCCAGCACCAGATAATCCACGGTATCCGTGCCGCCCACGCGCAGACGATTAAAAACCTGATAGCGTTTTTCCCGTGCAATGGCCTCAAGACTCACTCCCGTTGCTCTTGCCACCTTGACATAGCTGACCTCGATTGGAATACCATAGTCATAACACAGACGGCAGCAAAAATGACTCCATGCCGCGGCGTTTTTACTGATGCCGTGATTCACATGCACCGCCGACAATGTGAAGCGCATCTGTCTGGACAGCACCGCCAGTATGTCGAGCAGAACAACCGAATCCACGCCGCCGCTCAGGCCGACCGCAAGATGCGCGCCGGAAGTAACATAATTCAGCAGGATATCGTGTATATCCTGGATGAGCGCGTCAGAATCAGTCGCTTTACTCGACTCTTGCCTCTTTGTAGGAACCATATTTCATCAATCGTTCCAGGCGTTTCTCGATCAGTTTTTCGGTGGAATAATCCTGAAGTTTCCGGAGTGAATCATGAATAACCGTTTTTACGGCTTGCATCATACTGGGATAATCACGATGCGCGCCGCCGGTAGGTTCGCTGATGATACTGTCAATCAGATGAATATCCTTCAGGCGGTCGGCTGTGATCCCCATGATCTCGGCGGCTTCGGGCGCTTTGTCGGCACTTTTCCACAAAATGGACGCGCATCCTTCCGGCGAAATGACCGAATAGGTCGCGAATTGCAGCATGTGAACCATATCACCCACTGCAATCGCCAGCGCACCGCCTGACCCGCCCTCGCCAATGACGATACAGACAATGGGTACTTTCAATTCTGACAACACATAAAGATTCTTACCGATGGCTTCCGATTGGCCGCGCTCTTCGGCATCTATACCCGGATACGCACCTGGCGTATCAATAAATGTCACCAGCGGAATCGAAAATTTCTCAGCCAGCCGCATTAAACGCAGCGCCTTGCGGTAACCTTCAGGCTTGGGCATGCCGAAATTGCGGTGAATCTTTTCACGTGTATCGCGCCCTTTCTGATGACCGATAATCATCACGGCCTGACCGTTAAAGCGCGCGAGGCCACCCACGATCGCATGATCATCGGCGAAATTGCGGTCGCCGTGCAATTCCTCAAAATCGGTAAAAATATGCGCGATATAATCCAGCGTATAAGGGCGTTGCGGGTGTCTGGCAACTTGCGAGATCTGCCAGGGCGTCAGTTTTGAGTAAACACTTTTGGTCAGCGCCACGCTTTTCGCTTTCAGCCGTTCTATTTCCGCTGAAATATCCAGCGCCGAATCGCCTTGCGCAAAACGCAACTCTTCTATTTTTGATTCAAATTCTGCAATATTTTGCTCAAAATCCAGAAAGGTGATTTTCATGTAGACAATAAAATTAATCCCAAAGTCGTGATGATACAGGATTTGGAAAAAATACTGCAGGCGTGAATTCATTTTACTGAAGCACGTCATATTTGACGATAATTCATGATTTAAGCAAATTGAAACGGGAGAAACCGATGAACAGGAGATATTTTTTGATCCGCCTTGGCGGTGCTGTAGTGACTGTGCCTTTTGTTTTTTTCTATCGAACAGATGCAGCGCTGGCGGTGAATGTTCCAGTGGTCGTCGAACGGCTGAACAAACCGCACGAAGCATGGCGTACACTGGTTGAACCAGAAGCTTATAAGGTTTTATTCGAGGAACAGACGGAACCGCCGGGCAGCAGCGCGCTGAATCACGAATACCGTGAAGGAACATACCTCTGCGCAGCGTGCTATTTGCCGCTGTTTGAAAGTCACCATAAATATGACAGTGGAACCGGGTGGCCAAGCTTCACGCAACCGATTTCAGGCCATATCGGGACAAAAAAAGACTATCAGCTCATCATTCTCAGAACCGAATATCATTGCGCACGCTGCGGCGGACATCAGGGACATGTATTCAACGATGGCCCGCAGCCGCGCAAAGAACGCTGGTGTAACAACGGATTGGCTTTGAAGTTCATTCCGGATACAGCGCCGTTACCTCCGCTCAGAAGTTAGGAAAATAATATGCTGAATGACATTTCGCTGAACGGCCTGACACCTGAAGCTTTCCTGCGGGAATACTGGCAAAAAAAACCGTTACTGATACGTAACGCGTTACCCGGTTTTGAAGGTTTGCTGACACAGCAGGAGCTGATAACACTGTCGGGTTACGAAGAAGCTCAGTCCCGGCTGGTGACGTATAAAAACAATCAATGGCATCTTAAACATGGGCCACTGAAACCGCGTGACTTTAATCGCCTGCCTGACAAATCCTGGTCGCTGCTGGTACAGGATGTGAATCATTTTTTACCGGCAGCTCACGATTTGTTACTGAAATTCAGCTTTATTCCCAGTGCCCGGCTGGATGATCTGATGGTCAGTTTCGCGCCCGCTGGCGGCGGGATCGGGCCACATTACGATTCATATGATGTTTTTTTACTGCAAGGCCCGGGCCGTAGGCGCTGGGAAATCGCTGCCGATTACGATAACACGCTTGCTGCCGATACCCCACTTAAAATCCTACAACAGTTTAAAGCGGAGCAGGTCTGGACACTGGAACCAGGAGACATGTTGTACCTGCCGCCTTATTATGCGCATCATGGCGTTGCTGTTGACGCCTGCATGACTTATTCCATCGGGTTTCGCGCACCGAGCCATCAGGAGCTGGTCACTCAGTTTCTGATTTATCTCCAGGATCACCTTTCGGTGGAAGGCTGGTATACCGATCCGGATCTGAAATTACAACGCAACCCGCTGGAATTAAGCACCGATATGCAGCGGCAGGTCGGTTCGATTTTAAAAAAAATCAAATGGAAATCATCGGATATCGAAGAATTTCTTGGTATCTACCTGACTGAACCCAAAGTACATGTGTTTTTCGACCCCCCTGAACAACCGCTATCATTCAGACAGTTTAAAAATACAACCCAGAAAAGATCCATGCAACTGGATTTAAAGAGCCGAATTTTGTTTCGCGATAACAGAATCTACATCAACGGTGAAATCTACGACGCTGATCGAGCAACTCAAAAAATACTGTCCGCACTCATTTTCCGACAAAAAAATTTCACCTTGAATGACCTCAATAATGCAACGGAAAAAATCCTTTATCAATGGTATGTTAATGGATATGTGTTGTTTTCAGCACACAATGATCAATAAAAAAGTCAAAAAAATCTTGTTATCAGGCACTAGACAGTACTAATTTAATCTGGTATTAGTTATTGGTCTTTTGAAATTTGGAAGACAGAAGAGCTGTTTTTTACACAATAATTCGTCATAATTTTAAAATATAGGAGATTTTTAACATGAAATACTCTTTGTTTATAGCAGCATTATTGACACTGTTTTTAGTTGGTTGTGGTGATCCTAAGCCCGGTCAATATCCACCAAGCTTTATGGATGAACGTGGCAGCGAAGCCAATTAATTGTGATAACAATTTTCTTTTGAACTATTAGTATCAGGTTTCATGAAAAAACCGCTCTAACCAGAGCGGTTTTTTTTATGTTGCTATCGCGTTATTTGAAGAGGTCGGAAGCACAATCAAAGCACAATCCACCCCCAAAACAGCAATGCTGGAATTAGAATCGCTACTTCCATACAATTAATTTACGGATAGAATAGGTAGTATATTGCGATTAAAAGCTATATACTTGAGGAGGCAGCATGGTTGTATTTAATCCTGATTAAACTTATCGACATTGAGCAATGCGCATAGATTACGATTCAGTTTCGTAACTTATGGTTTGCCGATGTCCCTGAAATTGATCGGGATTTCTTATTTCTGTGCTTCGTATTACGCACTTTTAATTTTTATAAGGAAATTTAATAATGAAACAAAGTCTTTTAGTTTTGATTTTAGCCTCTTTCTTTTTGGCAGCTTGTGGCGGCCCAGGCGGACAGGCTTTACCTGAACAGGAACGCGAAAACTTCGAAAGAATTCTGCAAGAAGAAGCTAATAAAAATAAATAACGCATAGCGCTTCATCAGAGTATACAGAACTAAACATAAAAAAACCGCCTCATGGGCGGTTTTTTTATTTCTGACGGCAGATTATTAATCGATTTATGGCTGGTTTGATACAACCTCAAATGAATCTTATTTGAGCTGTTCGTGCAATAATTTCAAAATACTGTCGGCGACATCTTTGGGAACAGAAGTATCATCTTCGCTCAGTACTGAAACTGTACTCGCGCTAATACCCGTCTCTTTAACCAGAATACGATATTTTTCAGCCTTGGCGTTCGCATCGCCCTTGTTTCTCCAGAACATCAAGCCAGACAACAACCCATCATCGTCGCCTATTTTTCGCCTGTCGGTATCCGGATTGATGTAACGCACAAAATAAATGCCATCCAACCGATTACGATCCTCCACCGTAAAACCAATGCGATCCAGCGCCAATCCGACGCGCCGCCATGATCGATCAAAAGCTTCATTGACGACAAGCGCATTACCGATACGTTTATCGATATAGGCTCTTTCCTGATTTGCGCCGCCGGAAGTAGCCAGCTCCAGCCGGGCACGCTGCTCTTCCACACCAAAGCGCACCATCAGGCGAGACAGCATCTCTGCTTCCAGATTTGGATCGGCAGGACGCGGTTGCCAGATCGAACGATTGGTGGCGCCCCCTTCCAGCACTTCATCCATCCCGCGATGGCTGATATATACTTCCGTGGTACCCGTTTCGGTGCGTTCCAGCCGGGTGCGGAATTTGTCGCGCTCTGCTGTTGAATAAATAAAATCGAGGAATCTGGAAAGAATGTTTCGAATCGGATCCTGCAGTATTTTTGCGCGATTCTCCGCCCAGTCAGTCTCCATAATACCCGCTTCAGGAATTTCCAGTTTTATCAGAAACCCCAGTTCCTGCCAGAATTCCTTGATGACCGGCCATACAGCTTCAGGTGGCTGCGGTACGACCAGCCAGCGCTGTGTACCGGAACGCTCAATGGATACATCCTGAATCGACATCGGTAACAGTGAAGATGACCCGGCGCTCTGATGCATCATGTTTTCCCGGGAAAATGTCGAGAAAGTGGTACTACCGGACGCCGTATCGGGTATCACATAACGTTCATCCGCAGCCGGCGTAATAAGATCAGGCGGCACATCCAGCGGCGGCAGTCTTCCCGCAGATTTGTAATCAATCTCTTTATATTCCGGAAACAGGTTACAACCGGAAGCAATGATCGACAGCATTACCATGAGTGAGGAGGCTATTACGTAGCGCCATCGCATGTTTGTCATTTTTATTCCTTTACTTCAAAAATCTGCGCCAAATCCATGGCTTCCTTGACAAGTTGATGATATTGACTGGATAAACGGGTTAAAGGCAGGCGTATGCCGTGCTCGATCAATCCCATCTGTGCAACAGCCCACTTCACGGGTATAGGATTCGCTTCGACAAACAGATCGGTGTGCAACCGTATCAGTTTACGATTAATCGCCCACGCGGTCTGATGATCTCCGACCATCGCAAAGGCACACATTTCATGCATCAATTTAGGCGCAACATTTGCAGTCACGGAAATCACACCCTGCGCACCGAGCAGTATCAGCGCAAGCGCACTGGCATCATCGCCGCTATAGACCACAAAATCAGGCGGCGCGCGGTGCAGCAGATCGCAGCCACGCCCCATGTCGCCTGTGGCATCCTTAATACCGATGATATTGGGTATCTGCGCCAACCGTAGCGCGGTATCGTTGGCAATATCAGCAACCGTCCTTCCAGGTACATTGTACAAGATCAACGGAATGTCGACGGCTTCCGCAATTGCCCGAAAATGCTGATAAAGCCCTTCCTGAGTCGGCTTATTGTAATAGGGCGCAACGGAAAGACAGGCATCGACACCGGCTTCTTTTGCATAAATGGACAAATCGATCGCCTCGCGCGTCGAATTGGCGCCAGTACCGGCAATAATGGGAACACGTCCGCGCGCATGTTCAACAGCAACCTGCATCAACAGATGATGCTCGTCGAAATCCACAGTCGGCGATTCTCCGGTCGTACCAACCACGACAATACCGCCGGATCCATGCGCAATATGAAAATCAATCAGGGCGCGAAAGCGCTCCAGATCCAATTCACCATCGTCGAGCATCGGCGTCACTATGGCAACCAGGCTACCTTTAAACATGACCATTTATCCAGTAAAAATTAGTTATTTTACCTGAAACTGACCGAGCGGAAATCCCTTCCCGCCGCATGCCATCCTATAAATTCCAAAATAAGTCATTATCAAATGCTGGAACTCAACAACCCAATCGTTAGATGACTTTGTAAAAGCGCATTTGACCATCGTCATAGTCAACCGCGATGGTATCTTTTGCTGCAAAATGCCCCTCAAGAATTTCCTTGGCCAGCGGATTCTCGATCTGCGCCTGAATTGCCCTTTTTAGCGGCCGTGCGCCAAAAACCGGATCGAAACCGGCTCGGGATAATTCGGCAAGCGCCGCGTCACTGACGCGCAAATACATGTCCAAAGCCGCCAGTCTTTTTTCAAGATACTGTAACTGAATCTGCGCAATGGATTTAATATGCTTCTGATCGAGCGCGTGGAACACAACCACTTCATCGATACGATTGACAAACTCCGGGCGGAAATATCTTTTCACCTCGTCCATCACCGCATCTTTGATCGTCCGATAATCCTGATCATGCATCTCCTGAATCATTTGCGAGCCCAGGTTGGACGTCATCACAATGACCGTATTCTTGAAATCAACCGTTCTCCCCTGGCCATCCGTCATCCTGCCATCATCAAGCACCTGTAACAATACATTGAAGACATCCGGATGCGCTTTTTCCACTTCATCCAGCAAAATCACCGCATAGGGTTTGCGCCGTACGATCTCGGTCAGATAGCCACCCTCTTCATACCCGACATAACCCGGGGGAGCGCCAATCAAGCGTGCGACTGAGTGTTTCTCCATAAACTCGGACATATCCACGCGAATAAGATGATCTTCCGAATCAAATAGGAAGCCCGCCAATGCCTTGCACAACTCGGTCTTGCCGACACCGGTAGGCCCCAGAAACAGGAAGGATCCATAGGGACGATTGGGATCGGCCAGGCCTGCGCGGGAACGGCGTATCGCATCCGATATCAATCGCACGGCTTCATCCTGCCCGACAACACGCTCATGGAGTTTTTGTTCCATAAGCAGCAGTTTTTCACGTTCCCCTTGCATCATCTTGGAAACCGGGATGCCTGTAGCGCGTGAAACAACCTCCGCGATTTCCTCGGCGCCGACTTGCGTACGGAGTAACCTGGGTTTTACAGTCTCAGCACTCTGTTTTACGCTTTCCTGTGATTTAAGTTGCGACTCCAGTTGCGGCAAACGCCCATATTGCAGCTCGGACACTTTCTGCCAGTCGTTCTTACGCGTAGCCGATTCAATCTCCAGCTTGACCTTTTCTATTTCCTCTTTGATCTGCTGAGAGCCCTGAATTTGCGATTTTTCCGTTTTCCAGATTTCTTCGAGATCGGCGTATTCACGCTCTTTCACTGCAATTTCTTCTTCAAGCAGCTGCAGCCGCTTGCGTGAAGCCTCATCCTGTTCTTTCTTAATCGCCTCACGTTCAATCTTGAGTTGAATGAGTCTTCTGTCCAGCTTATCCATCGCTTCCGGCTTGGAATCGATTTCCATCCGAATGCGCGCGGCCGCTTCATCGATAAGATCGATGGCTTTGTCGGGTAAAAAACGGTCTGTAATATAGCGATTGGACAACTCAGCCGCAGCAACAATGGCCGGATCTGTAATATCGACACCGTGGTGGACTTCGTATTTTTCCTGCAGGCCGCGCAGAATAGCGATCGTGGCATCAACTGTCGGCTCTTCCACCAGCACCTTCTGGAAGCGCCGCTCCAGCGCTGCGTCCTTTTCGATATACTTGCGATACTCATCCAGTGTCGTCGCACCGACACAATGCAGCTCACCTCGGGCCAGTGCCGGTTTGAGCATGTTTCCGGCATCCATTGCGCCCTCGGCTTTGCCGGCGCCCACCATCGTGTGCAGCTCGTCAATAAAGACAATGGTATTGCCTTCATCCTGCGCCAATTCCTTCAATACCGTTTTCAGACGCTCTTCAAACTCGCCGCGATACTTGGCACCCGCCAGCAATGCAGCCATGTCGAGCGACAGGACGCGCTTATTCTTCAGATTCTCAGGGACTTCGCCATTGATGATGCGTTGCGCCAGTCCCTCCACTATCGCCGTTTTTCCAACGCCGGGTTCGCCGATCAGTACCGGATTATTCTTGGTGCGCCGCTGTAATACCTGAATCGCGCGGCGAATTTCATCGTCCCGGCCAATGACAGGATCGAGCTTGCCTTGTCGGGCGCGTTCGGTCAGATCCAGCGTATATTTTTTCAACGCTTCACGGCTGCTCTCTGCTTCCGCACTGCTCACCTGTTCACCGCCACGCACGGCGGCAATCGCCTTTTCCAGCGCTGCATAACTGGCACCATACTCCTTCAGTAATGCGCCGGTTTCTCCCTTGTCTTTCAATAACGCCAACAGAAACATTTCCGAGGCGATAAACTGGTCGCCACGCTGCTGCGCTTCCCGGTCGGCCAGATTGAGTATATTGACAAGCGTCCGCGACAAATTGACTTCACCCCCCGTCCCTTCGATTTTAGGCAGACGCTGCAGGCTGTTTTTCAACGCGTCACGCAATGGCGCAACATTGACCCCGCAACGCTGTAATAACGAAACGGTGACGCCGTCCTCCTGCTGCAGCAAGGCCAATAACAGATGCGCCGGTTCGATATAGGCATGATCCTGTCCAACGGCGATACTCTGCGCATCCGCAAAAGCCTGTTGAAATTTTGTGGTTAACTTGTCAAAACGCATCACACTCTCCCATACAAAGTTATTGACCACTACGTGGGGGAATCTGCCGAAATTTCAACCCGCGTCACTATCGATCTGTTTGATCTGGAACAATCCGAATTATTGCCGCCATTGCCTGTTCAGGTTCCGGGTGCCGATCAGGTGCAATGAATCCTCTTTGCTTTGATTGTACTGATGCCACCTGCGCACCAGTGCCATAATGAGCGTCATAAACAACCCGAACAATACAATGACAACATAAATATGCACTTCAAAGTAAATCAGCACTGCGTATATGGACAGCATTACCAGAATGCTGAGGTTTTCATTAAAATTCTGCACGGCGATCGAGTGCCCCGCCCCCATCAGGATATGCCCGCGATGCTGCAATAAAGCATTCATCGGCACGACAAAAAAACCCGCCATGCCGCCGATTAATACCAGCAGAACGATCGCGGTCCACAGGTCATGGACAAAAATCATAATCGTAACCACAAGGCCGGTTGCAAACCCCATCGGAATGACAGATAAGGATTGTTTCAACGCTATCGTGCGTGCCGCCATAATGGCGCCTACGGCTATTCCGAGCGCAACAACACCTTGTAATTGCGCGGCCTTGTTCAACTGAAAATTCAACGCCACTTCCGCCCATTTGATCACAATAAACTGAAGCGTAGCACCGGCGCCCCAGAACAGCGTGGTTACTGCAAGCGAAATCTGCCCAAGTTTGTCTGTCCACAGCAATTTCACGCAATGTACGAATTCCTGGATCAGATAGATCAGATTTTTCTTTGGAATGCGGTGATCTATACCGGTATTGGGAATGAAAAGATTAAAGATTGCTGCTGCGACATAAAAGATCGCGACGATGAAAATACTCATCTCAATGGCTGTATCGACAAATGGCAGATCCAGCGCCAGCAGATGTTGCGAAATGTCAGGGGTAATTAAAACACCCCCCAGCACTGTGCCCAATACAATTGAGGCCACCGTTAATCCCTCTATCCAGCCATTGGCGATTACCAGTTTTTCCGGTGGCAGCAATTCAGTCAGAATGCCGTATTTGGCAGGGGAATATGCTGCCGCGCCCAATCCGATAACGGCATACGCCAGCATTGCGGAATACTGATGCATTGCAAGAAACAGCAATCCGCAGCCCACAATCTTGATGGTATTGCTGATGAACATGACCCTGCCCTTAGGCATGGAATCCGCAAAAGCACCCACAAAAGGCGCAAGAATGACGTAAAACAGCACGAAAACAAACTTGAGCAGCGGCGTTAAAAACGCGGGTGCGTGCAAATCAATCAACAAGGCAATGGCTACAACCAGCAACGCATTATCCGCGAGGGAAGAGAAAAATTGCGCAGCCATGATCGTATAAAAACCGCGATTCAAAATGTTTCCCCCAGGCGTTGTGATGTCTTTATGTTGTACCCTATTAATCAGGAAATGGGTTTATACCATGAAATGATCCAAAGACGTACTATATCGGCATGCTAATGCGCGATAAATCTTCCAGTAAATCCGGTGGAATTCAGAATAACCTTTCCATAAAGATTATAGTAACATTCGAAAAAAGGATAATATGGATTATCATAACGGGTTTTTGCCACCGCCGTTACGGATAGCCTAACTCAATCATTTCAGTCATTGAATCAGCTGCAATTATTAACAGCCTGAACTCATCCTGTAAAATCCTGTAAACCACTGAACTGAATCAATCAACATTGTAATAGCTATCAAGCAGCGTACTAAAGAGAACCGATGTTTCGTCCCATTCATGCTTATATTGATCAAGCTGCGTTAGCGCATAATCTGTCAATAACGCGGCAACATGCCCCCAACACACGCATCATGGCGGTTATCAAAGCCAATGCCTATGGTCATGGGTTCATACACACAGCACACGCGTTAAGGCACGCTGATGGTTTTGCGTTACTGGAACTGGAAGCTGCAATCGACTTGCGTAACGCAGGCTACAACCATCCCATCCTGCTGCTTGAAGGTTTTTTTTCGATGCGGGAACTGGTTCTATTTGAGAAATATCGACTCAGCGCAGTCATTCATCACGATGAACAAGTTGAAATGCTGCACCGATGCCGACACCGCGGATTGAATGTTTTTCTGAAAATCAACACGGGCATGCACCGCCTTGGATTCCCAGCCGAACATTTCTCCACCGTATTTGAAAAATTATCGCGCAACCCGGCGGTTGCGAATATCACAGTCATGTCGCATTTTGCAACGGCTGACGAAGTAAAAGACAACGACAATTTTAAACAGCAGCTACACTTATTTAATCACATTACGCGGATCAACACCCTATCCCCGCATATACAAAATTCAGGCCACCGGCATTCGCTCGCGAATTCGGCAGCCATTATCCGTTATCCCGAAACGCATCGGGATTGGGCACGCCCGGGGCTGATGCTATACGGCGCATCTCCGTTTACCGATCAATCCGCCGCAGATCTGGGTTTAAAACCGGCAATGATGCTGACAAGCAGAATTATCGCCATCCAGCACCTCAAAAAAGGCGACAAAGTGGGTTACGGCTGCACTTTCCAGACCGACAAACCCATGCGCATCGGCATTGTTGCATGCGGTTATGCGGATGGTTATCCACGCCATGCGCCAACGGGAACACCGGTACTCATCAACAATCGGAAATGCCGACTGATCGGTAGAGTGTCCATGGATATGCTTGCTGTCGACATCACCGAAGATGCGGATATTCAAATCAACAGCCCGGTTATTCTATGGGGTCAGGGATTGCCCGTCGAAGAAATCGCGCATTATTCCGGGACAATCAGCTATGAATTACTCTGCGCGGTTTCTAAACGTGTAAAAATCGTTGTCAATCAAGGAAAAAACGCCGATTGACTGAGTGCTGAACTCTGTCAACCGGCGTTCTGAACAACACAACACCAAACGCGTCGCTAAAGTACTTATTCGACTCTTGCTTTTGCGCGCAGATCCTGAACAAACGTACCA
The DNA here is from genome assembly GCA_964464365.1 of uncultured Nitrosomonas sp. Taxonomy (GTDB): domain Bacteria; phylum Pseudomonadota; class Gammaproteobacteria; order Burkholderiales; family Nitrosomonadaceae; genus Nitrosomonas. The sequence continues at coordinate 17,274 of CAYXFV010000018.1, forward strand.
AACTCCCGCTGCAATACCCGTTGTCTCATGGATTCTCTAACTTCATCAAATGGCGGTACATCCATTGCCCGTATATCCTGTAATTCAATGACATGCCACCCGAAACTGGTCTGCACCGGTTCATCAGACAGCCGACCTTTCTGAAGTCTTGTCAATGCCTCGGCAAATGGTCTGACATACGCTGCGGATGGACTCCAGTTCAGCTCACCACCACTTGTTTTACTGCCTTCATCGAGTGATTTCTCAGCTGCGATTCTGGCAAAATCACCGCCTTTTTTCAGGTTCGCAATAATATCGCGGGCTTCGCTTTCCCGTTCCACAAGAATATGGCGCGCTTTGTATTCCTTGTCGCCCATCTGAACTTTCAGCATGTCATATTCCCGTCTCAGCGTCTCATCACTCACTCTATTTTTCTCGATATAATCTGCCTGAAACGCACGTATCAGCGCTGCCTGTTTGGCCATCTCTATTTGCGCAATGACATCAGGGTTCCGATCAAGCCCTTTCTTAACCGCTTCCTGCGCCAGAATTTCTTCTGTGATCAGATTCTCTCTTAATGCTTTTCTAAGCTCCGGGCCGTCCTGCTGACCCTGCATGGTGCTTGCTTTAACTAGAAATTCGAGGCGGGATTGCGGAATCGTCACGCCGTTAACGCTGGCCATCGCGCCAGCCGGTTGAGCATGGAGCGATATGGTTATAAAACTCAAAGAACCGATAATTAAAAACTGCGATAATCTGATCAGGTACATGGAATTTCCTTTTGTATAATTTGGTTAAAATATGGGCAGCGAGTATACGCTTTAGAATAACTCATTTACAAACAAATGTGATTTTCTTAAGGTGTTTTATATTCCGGGAAAACACGCTTAAAAGGCTTCACACTAACCTTGCGATAAACACCGGATGTCACATAGGGATCTGCATCGGCCCACGCACCCGCTGCTTCCAATGATTCAAACTCAGCCACGATCAGGCTACCGGTAAACCCGGCGCCACCCGGATCAGGACTGTCTATCGCTGGAAAAGGCCCTGCCAGCAACAAGCGGCCTTCATCCTGCAGTTTCTCTAATCGTTCCAGATGTTCAGGGCGTACTGACATTCTTCGTTCGAGGCTGTCCGCTACATCTTCACCAACAATGGCATATAACATCATTTCAGTCCTTACCTGTATGTTCATCTGTGCCGTCGCGGCGCAGTACTGAAGCGTCGGCAGTATGTGGATCTGCCGTAACCGGCGTCATTGTATCCAGATATTTACGGATCATGACGGCCTGCAAAATCACAAATACCAGCATGAGTCCCATCGACCCGAAAAGCTTGAAGTTGACCCAGGTATCGATAGAAAAGCTAAATGCGATATACAGATTAATACACCCCATGAATATGAAAAAGACAATCCAACTGAGATTTAGTTTTTGCCACGCTGAATCCGGCAACTCGATCTGCTTTTCCATCATGGTGCGAATGAGATTTTTCCCCCAGAACAATTGCGCGCCCAATAAAATACTGGAGAATAACCAGTAAAGCACAGTAGGTTTCCATTTGATAAAAAGCTCATCCTGGAAAACCAGTGTTGCGCCGCCGAAAAGAGTAATGATTACCAGACTGATCCACATCATATTCTCGACCTTGCGATGCCGCAACCACACCCAGCCGATCTGCAAAAGCGTTGCGGCTATGGCAACACCAGTCGCCACAAAAATATCATAAGTCTTGAAGGCGATAAAAAACAGGATGACAGGAAATAAATCAAATAGAAATTTCATCATTTAAAAAACCCTAAAAATGCGCTTTATTCCAGAATGGCCGGCAATGCCGTGGTCAGGGCATTTTTTTCAGCAACAGCTTTGCCCAGCAGTGCAAAACCCAGCAGATCACCCATCTCACTCTTAAAAAGGGCTTTAACGCCTTCCTGATCCGATTCAATTTTCCACTGACCCGGTTTACCCACCTCGGGCGGCGACACAACCGTCGGGCAGGCCGGTGTCTTCACCAATACCGGCATTGCCGGGTAACGCACGGGTGTTTCATTTCCAGCCAGTGTCGCTGCCAAAGCTCTCGCCGCATGCGTAATCGGCATCACAAAGGGCAGCACTTTGCCAACGACTTCGGCACAGTCACCCACGGCAAAAATATGTTCGTCACTGGTCTGCAGCAGTTGATTGACCGCTATGCCGCGATTAACCTGCAAACCGGCTTCCCGCGCCATTTCAACACGCGGTTTCAATCCGATCGAAGATAATACGATGTCCGCGTCTATCGTCTCGCCATCGGCCAAAGTCAGACGCAACTGTTCTCCGATCTGGTCAACCGTTTGTACCGATGCATTAAAACGGAACGATACGCCGACCGCTTCCAGGCCTTGCTGCATAAAACTCCCGGCTTCCGGCGGTAGTAACCTGCCCAGCGGCTGTGCGGCAATGTCGATCACTGCAACCTGATAACCGGCCGCTGCCAGATCGTTGGCAAACTCACAGCCGATTAATCCTGCGCCGATAATCACGATCTTTTTTTTGTCGACCAGCGCATTACGAAAATGCCTGTAATCGTCAATATCATTCACCGTCAAAATTTTTCTTACACCGCTACCCTGCAAAGGCAATCGTATCTGATCGGCTCCCAGCGCCAATACCAGTTTTTCATAGGCCAGTTGCTCCTTATCCTGCACGGTAATGGTGCGACTGCCTCCGTCGATTGCAAAGACACGGCAATTCGGACGAATGGTAATATCAAGCTGCGACGCCATTTTAACCGCATTGGAATTAATAATCGCATCGGGGGTTTTCCCGGTTGACAATGCATTGGATAACATCGGTTTGGAGTAAAAATCGGCATGACTATCAGACAACAGCAGCACAGCCTGTTCGGTATTCAGTTTGCGCAATTCACGCGCAACGGCATAGCCTGCAAGCCCGCTGCCGATGATAACGATTGGATTGGTCATAGACTATCGCTCCACCATTTCAAAATCTTCTTTGCCGACACGGCAATCCGGACAGGTCCAATCATCCGGAACATCCTGCCAGCATGTCCCCGGGTTAATGCCGCGTACCGGATCACCCATCGATTCATCATAAATGAAACCGCATATATTGCATTGATATCTCTTCATTTCATTAATCTCTATTTTCTGTTTTTGATGCTGCAAAATCGCATTACGCCGTGAAATACATCAATGTGCATCAACACTGCGCACCAATTTGAATACTATCGATTTTTGCCTCAACCCTTTTTACCGGGATAACGAATTAAATTGAAAATGCTGCACTCGAAATCGCGCGCGATTAACCCATGCAGCATTGGAATTGATTTGAATTGATATTCGCGAAATGACAATCCTTTAAACTGGAACATGCCTCATGGCAATGCCTAACGATGCAGCTCGGTATTGTCGTTATTCACGAGACTTTCCCGCCGCTGCAAATACGCGTCCCGAACAAATTCATATTTGTCAAGAGCGGCTTCTTCCATCGTCTTGTCGATATTCAGCAATTGCACGCGTTTGTCGAGCGTCATACTCGCCGCAACCGGTAGACGGATCGCAGTATCTATATAATTAATATGATGCAGATAAACAATATTCGTTACAGGATGGACAATCAAACTGTCAACCCCCATACCCACCGCATCCCGCAGGGTACTCGGCCCGACGAAAGGGATAACCAGATACGGCCCGCTGGCAATGCCATAGCGGCCCATTGTCTGGCCGAAATCTTCATTCCGTTTGCTGATATTAAGATCGCTGGCCTGACTGATGTCGCTGGCAATGTCAATGATTCCGAATAAACCGAACGTTGTATTGATGAGCAGGCGCGTCGCACTTGCGGCAGCGCTTTCAAAATTAAGCTGAAGCAGGGAGTTTACGGTTACAACCACATCGTCCGCATTGGAAAAAACATTGCCGACCGCCATGACAATCGGCCCCGGCACATACTTTTTATACGTCCTGGCGACAGGTTCAATAAACTTTTCATCAACCATTTCATTGAACTCAAAAACTGAACGATTCATGGATTCAAACGGATCATGCCGGCTATGCGTATCCACTTTCGTTGAGGCGCATCCAGTCAAAAAAATACCGAAGCAGAGCAATCCGGACAGGAAAACAGGTTTTGATTTCGTAAACTTAATCATGTTCAATTTTGCTTATTTTAAGAGTTAACAGGATGTTGCCATATTTACAGGTTTGATTCAATAAAATACAAATTTGTTACAATGCTATTACTATCGCCGCTTTCACTTTATAAACACGACATTGCAACAGAAAAACTCAGCAGACCCTTACAATATCGGCTCATGTCCTCGCATCGCTTTACCGGTCAATATATCGGCGCTGTATTTTACTGTATTATCGTGTATAAAATCACCGAAAAATAGGGAGAAATTGAATGCAATTAATGAATATGAATAAATGGCCGGTATTGATCCTGATCCTGACCCTTCCTTTTACAGTCAGCTGTGTTCCCCTGACCGCAATAGGCGTTGGCGCGGGTGCAGGCACGGGCGCTGCCGTATCAGAAGACCGCAGAACCAGCGGCATCTTTATCGAGGACGAATCCATTGAACTCAAAAGCTCGCGACGTCTTTACGAGCAACTGGGCAATCAGGCGCATATCAACGTCACCAGCTTTAACCGCATTGTTCTGCTGACAGGCGAAGTGCCCAATCAAGCCATGAAAGAAGATGCGACCCGACTCGTCCGCAGTATTGCCAACGTGCGGAATGTCATCAATGAAATCAGCATTGGAGAAAAAAGCTCATTAGGTTCGCGCAGCAATGACACTTTTATCACTTCAAAAGTAAAAAGCCGTTTTCTGACTTCAGGCAAGTTTCAGATTAATCACATTAAAATCGTCACCGAAAAAAGTGCCGTATTTCTGCTTGGTGTCGTTAAACGGGCGGAAGCCGATAACGCCACGGAAATCGCCAGCTCCACTTCCGGCGTTACCCGGGTCGTCAAAGTTTTTGAATACCTGGATTGATTCCCGTAAGGTCTATGAAGACTTACTGTACCGAAACATGTCTGCAAATCTTTATGTCGAATGAATAATACATCCAACCCGCGATATTCTATTAAAGCGCATCACATGCTCACCCATGACCCGGCGTAATGTCCCATGCTATCGACAGATCTTCGTGCAGCATTACAGAATACTTTTCCACCTGAGCGGTTTTATACCGACCCTGTCGATTGTTATGCCTATGCCTATGATAACAGCAGAAAAATATACCCCCCACAGGCAGTCGTTTTTCCACTGAACAGCGCAGAAATACAACGGGTTATTTCACTCTGTAACCAACATCACATGCCGCTGGTACCGCGCGGGCGCGGCACCGGAACCTCTGGCGGCAGCTTACCGGAACAGAGTGGAATCGTATTATCGCTGGAACGCATGCTCGATATCATCACGGTTGATCCCGCGAACCGGGTTATTGTCGCTGAACCGGGCGTTCTAAACCAGACCATCCAGGATACGGCCAAACCCCTTGGTTTTTTCTGGCCGCCGGATCCATCCAGCGCCGCCTATTGCAGCATCGGCGGCAATATCGCCACCAGTGCGGGCGGCCCGCATGCGGTTAAATATGGCACCACGCGCGATCATGTACTGGGTCTTAAAGCCATCACAGGCCAGGGAGAAATCATCAAAACAGGCTGTTACACGACAAAGGGCGTTGTCGGTTATGATTTAACACGCCTGTTGGTCGGCTCCGAAGGCACACTCGCCGTCATCACTGAAGCCACGCTGAAATTAACCACATTGCCTGCCGCAATCGCCGGTATCACCGCGTATTTCCGGGATTTAAAAAGCTGCACCGAAGCCATCGTTAAAATCATGTCTCTCGCCCAGCTGCCCTGCGCATTGGAATTTCTTGATGCCGGTTCGCTCAACCTGATTCGCCACCGTTATCCCGACATGCTGCCCCCAGATGCGCATGCCATGCTGATGATTGAAGTAGACGGCACAGAAAGCGAAATTCAGCATACCGTTATCCACATGCTCAATGCCTGCGAGATCGGGGGATTGATTAAAGCAGAAAAAACCGAAAACACCGCAGAACTCTGGAAAGCGCGAAAAGCGCTATCGCCATTACTGCGTGAAATCGCACCGAAAAAAATTAATGAAGATGTTGTCGTCCCCGTCACAGCACTCCCCAGGTTCCTCGATGCACTGACGCAGCTCAGCAACCGCTATCAACTCAAAAATGTCAATTTTGGCCATGCCGGTAATGGCAACATTCATGTCAATCTATTGATCAACCCTGATGATCCGGATGAAGTGCATCGCGCCGAACAATGCCTCGAACAAATTTTCGATCTGGTGATTCATCTTAACGGCACATTGTCAGGAGAACATGGCATCGGCAGTGAAAAACGCGCTTTTATCAACAAAGAAATCGATCAACCGACACTGACGTTAATGAAAGCGATTAAACGGTTGTTTGATCCTAACAATATCCTGAACCCCGGCAAGATTTTTCCATGAATCGACTGATCACCCTGTGCATCACCTCGATGCATCACAGGTTGTTGGCTTGGTCATTCACTCCCGCACGCTTTATAATCGCATCACGCCAGACAAATGAAGTATTGCTGAAAAAATATCCACTGGAACTTACCCAAACAAACTGCGCACCATGCAGGTAAAACTATGAATCAGAATCTCGATCTTCTGCAACCCTATCCATTCCAGAAGCTAAGAAAATTACTTGAAGACACAACACGTAACACATCCCTGAAACCTGTCGATCTGCACATCGGGGAACCCAAGCACCAGACACCGGATTTCATCCGCCAGACCATGATTCACCATCTCGACGGATTGGCGAATTACCCGACAACGCAAGGCTCGCTTGCCTTGCGCCAGAGTATCGCCGATTGGCTGGTTCGGCGCTATCACTTGCCCGCCATCAATCCGGAAACCGAAGTCATCCCCGTCAACGGCAGCAGAGAAGCCTTATTTTCTTTTGCACAGGCGATCGTCAATCCGGCAGACCACGCGTCTCCCACGGTGATCTGCCCCAATCCTTTTTATCAGATTTATGAAGGCGCAGCCTTGCTGGCCGGTGCCAGGCCGCAGTTTATCAATACCGCCCCGGAGGATCATTTCCGCCTGAACTATACGCAGCTTCCGGAAGACACCTGGAAGCAGACACAATTGATTTATGTATGCAGCCCCAATAATCCGACAGGCAGTGTCATGACTCTGGATGAATGGCAGCAGCTCTTTGAACTGTCCGATCGGTATGGTTTTGTCATCGCATCTGACGAGTGTTACTCTGAAATCTATCCGGATGAAAACGCGCCGCCGCTTGGCGCATTGGAGGCCGCTCACCGCTCAGGACGAAGCGATTTCGCCCGGCTAGTGGTGTTCAACAGTTTATCCAAACGCTCGAATGTCCCCGGATTACGCTCCGGATTCGTGGCCGGTGATGCGCAAATTCTACGCAAATATCTGCTCTATCGCACTTATCAGGGTTGTGCGATGAATCCGGTATCCCAGGCCGCCAGCATGGCTGCCTGGAACGATGAGACGCATGTCGCCGATAACCGCCGCCTGTACCGGGAAAAGCTCTCCCGGATCCAGAGCCTGCTGTCCGGAACGGTATCCATCCAGCTACCGGATGCCAGTTTCTATCTCTGGATGAAAACACCAATCAGCGATACGGAATTCACCAAACGGCTATATGGTGACTATAATGTCACTGTTCTACCCGGAAGTTATCTGGGCCGCAGCGTACATGGCACGAACCCCGGCGCAAACTTTGTACGCATCGCGCTTGTTGCCGCGCTTGATGAATGCCTGGATGCCACTGATCGCATAAAAAGCCTGTTAACCCGTTTAAATCCATAAAAATCTGAATAAACCCTCTTCAATTTAGGAAAAACCATGAAGGAACTACAAACCACTATCGAAGAAGCATTTGATCGCCGCGCTGACATAACACCCCGTAATGTGGATGCCAACCTTAAAGAATCCATTGCGCAAGTACTTAACCTGCTGGATAACGGCAAGCTGCGTGTTGCCGAAAAGATCGGCGACGACTGGGTGACACACCAATGGATAAAAAAAGCCGTACTGTTATCTTTCCGGATTGAAGACAACAACTTCATCAAAGGCGGTTTTTCCAATTACTACGACAAAGTGCCGTCAAAATTTGCCGACTACAGTTCGCGTGATTTCCGGGACGGCGGTTTCCGTGTCGTACCGCCTGCCGCAGTACGTAAAGGCGCATTTATCGCCAGCAATGTTGTCCTGATGCCATCCTATGTCAATATTGGCGCGTATGTCGATGAAGGCACCATGGTTGATACCTGGGCAACCGTCGGTTCCTGTGCGCAAATCGGGAAAAATGTGCATCTGTCGGGCGGCGTTGGTATCGGCGGCGTTCTCGAACCCGTTCAGGCCAATCCCACCATCATTGGCGACAACTGCTTTATTGGCGCACGTTCTGAAATTGTCGAAGGCGTTATTGTCGGCGAGAACTCGGTCATCTCCATGGGCGTATATATCGGGCAAAGTACTAAAATCTATAATCGCGAAACCGGCGAAGTCGCCTACGGACGCATCCCGCCGGGCTCCGTCGTCGTATCCGGCAATCTGCCTTCCAAGAACGGTGAATATAGCCTTTACTGCGCGGTGATTGTAAAACAGGTAGATGCAAAAACACGCTCCAAAACAGGTATCAACGAACTGTTGCGGGGTATTTGATACTGACAGAAATGGGCGACGGGATAATGATGAATACTTCAAACGGCCCTGATATCATGCCGGAGTAATCCATTTCTGAACGAACCATACGTGCGTATAACTGTCGCATGGATTGAAAAATACTTTTAACAGAATCCACATTAAAGCATTCATGTTTATGATATCTATCCGGTCCAATGGTTTTTTATGCGGCAAATGATCAGCATCCACCTGTCTATCATCATCCCGGCTTACAATGAAGAACAGTTAATTACACGCTGCCTGAATTCGATTTCTGAATCGCTGGGCGCTAATGCAAGAGCGGGTTTCACACATGAAATCATTGTCGTTGACAATAATTCTTCAGATCAGACAGCCGAGCTGGCCAGACAATCCGGCGCTCTGGTTGTTTTTGAACCGATAAACCAGATCAGCCGCGCGCGCAATGCCGGCGCGGCGGCTGCAAAGGGTGACTGGCTTCTGTTTGTCGACGCGGACAGCCTGCTTAATCCGGGCATGATTTCCGATATTCTTGAACTGATCGATTCAAACAACTACGTCGGTTGCGGCAGTCTGATGGAAATGCCCGATTCACCCTGGTGGGGCACCGTCATTTTGAAGCTGTGGAGTATCATCTCGGTAACTTTTTCCTGGGCATCCGGCGCACTGGTTGTTTGCCGGGCGGATGCATTTCGCGAGGTTGGCGGGTTTAATCAGGCGCTATATGCCGCCGATGAAATTGATTTGAGTGACTTGCTTAAAAAATGGGGCCGCAAGCGCGGCTTAAAGTTCACCATATTAAAGCGCCATCCGCTGATCACTTCGGCGCGCAAACTTAAGCTTTATTCGGGGCTGGAAATGACCAGACAATGTTTTAAAGTAATACTCAGTCCACGTAAGGCGTTACAAAACCGGGATAAATTACCGGTATGGTACGATGGGCGGCGTTAGCAATTGTTGCGGCTTGTTATCGACAAAACCCGCTCAGATACGCGGCACCGCTTGATCAGATTTCATTAACGCACGCAGCGCGATACGGCCCCGGTCAGAAACACCCAGCTTCCGGTCGATTCGGAAAATCACACCGGATATTGAACCGCTTGAACCGGGACTTTTTGCTTCTCCTCATATGCTGCTGTATTATTTATAGAAATTATCGATCTCGATATAATTTCTGAACATATTCAGACAGGCATGCAGATTTCCACACTATCTGGTTTTATTTTGCAAAAAACTTCTGGTAAAAAAACAGAACTTGAAAATCATTAACATTGATCAACTGAATATCAGGGATTCTCTCCCCAGTCCTAAAGGCGTTGCTCTGTCCATAATGCAAATATGCCGCAACGACGATGTTTCAATTCATGCAATCACCCGATTGATCCAAACCGATCCGACATTATCCTACCGTCTGATTCACCGCGCCAACTTAACCAAAAGTACCAGCAGGCAAATTTCATCGGTACCCGATGCTGTCTTTCATCTCGGCATTCAATCCGTCAAGCAGCTGGCAATGGGATTTTCATTGATTGACCAGTATCAACAGGGAAACTGCAAAGCGTTTGACTATCATCAATTCTGGTCACATTCACTGTTAATGGCGATCGCCTCGGAAGCGTTCGGCAATGTGATCAGAGTCAGTGTACGTGAGGAATTATTCACTTGCGGATTACTGGCGCATATCGGCTGTCTTGCGCTGGCCACGGCTTATCCGCAAAAATATTCGGAAATCCTGGAAATAGACGATACCCATCGTTCTTTAATTGAAAAAGAACGTCAGTATCTTGAAACAGACCACAACCATATGACTGTCGCAATGCTGGTTGACGCAGGCTTTGCCATGGAATTGATTGAACCCGTTTATTATCATGAAGAACCTATGGAATCCGGATTTTTCGAAGATTCCCGTTCCTATCAGCTAACACAACTGTTTCATCTGGCCAAACATTTGGCCGATATCGCTATCTTTGCCAAACTGGAATACTTTGAACAAACTTCCGAATTAATGCTGCTCGCAAAAAAAATCGGCTTTCAAACACAGTTTTTTGCGGATATGGTTCAGAGCATTATTCAGAAATGGAAAAGTTGGAATTCTCTGCTCAGAATATCCGATGCAACCTTACCCTCTTTTCAAACGATTACCCAGACAATCGAGCAATTTTCCGAAAACAATCAAAACGCTTCTTCACTGCGTGTTCTGGTCATTGAAGATGATCCGGCCAGCCGCCGACTGATCGAGGAAATACTTTCCAACATATTGGGCCACACAGTCTTTTCCGCTGAAAACGGCCAGCAGGGATTATCCCTGGGCCTGGAAACAATGCCGCATGTCGTCATTACCGATTGGATCATGCCGGTCATGGACGGGCTTGAACTGACACGCGCTCTGCGTGCTACCGATTGGGGAAAGAATACCTATATCATCATGCTGACCGGCGTTGAAGAAGAAAAGCTTGTCAAGGCTTTCGAGATCGGTGTGGATGACTACATCACCAAGCCGATCAACATACACACCTTCCGCGCCCGGCTACGCGCCGCCTGGCACCACAGAAGACTCCAGGATTCCTGGCAGCAAAACCAGATGCAACTCAAACAATTCGTAGCGGAACTGGCGACATCCAACCGCAAACTCGAGCAGGCGGCGCACACAGACATCCTAACCGGACTGCCGAACCGGCGCGCAGGTATGGAGGCTTTATCACGCGCATGGAGTATTGCCGACCGTTCGTATCAATTGATTGCAGCGATTCTCATTGACATCGATTATTTTAAACGGATCAATGACAGCCACGGCCATGCGGTAGGAGACACCGTCCTCAAAGCGGTTGCGGCATCGATTCAAAACACAGCACGCAAGGGCGACTTTTTCTGCCGTATCGGAGGGGAAGAATTTCTGATTATCTGTCAGGATAAAAAAACAAATCTGCGGTCAACAGCGGTTTTTGCCGAAAGGCTGCGTCAGAAAATCGGTTCGGAACACATCGACATTCATGGCAAAACGGTCACAGTAACAATCAGCATCGGTATCGCGTTAAAAGAACCTTACATGCAAAACGAGGATCAATTGATCAAAGCAGCCGATAAGGCGTTATACACAGCAAAAGATAGCGGAAGAAACAAGATCTTCTGTGCGAACGGGAATCATTTTTTTGAGCCCGATCCCGGCGACACATGAAAAGGCCGCATGACATCATCTGCTGTTTGACCTACATTCCGGAATCAAAAATTCTGTAAATACCGCAACAACAGTACAATTCGGTCGTTGACAATCCGTGTACGATAATCGCCACGCGAAATAACCGATGCACTGCCAAAATTGGCGTAAGTCCAGTTGAGTGCAATGAATTCAAATTCCTGATCGCGGTAACGGAGCCATTGCTCCTGGGAGCGGCTCAACGCATGTTTTGCCTCATCACTGAGCGCTGTCATCAACCGGGTATAAGCGTTATTAAGCTCATCATTCAGAAAATCTTCGTAGCGCGCATAGACCCTGACATAACCCTGGGTAGTATGCGATGTCTGTTGAATTTCATGCTCATACACACTTGCGCGTTCAAGAAAATCGCCGACATAATCGGGTGCATCCGGATTATCGATGGCGTAGGCCAACGAACCGCAATACATCAAAAAAAACACCAGGACAGCTTTGCACCACCACTGCGCTGACATTTTCCCCCACCGGTTACCAATGCGCATAAACATTTTTCGAATAAATATTCCATTCCGCATTACGCCGATTCACGAGTCCCTGCATCACTTTGCCCTGTGACTTATTCCATGCTTTCCACGCCGACTCCAGATTGGGATAATGCGTCTGTGCCACAGGGTCGTTCACCAGCTTCAGCACTGAAGAACTGCCAAAATTACCCGGACCGATATTAAAAATGAACATGACGAGTGCATCAAACTGATTTTGCGAAACAGTTGCCGTTACTTTGCTGTTCACGCTGTCAACAAACGGCTTCAGATCTTTCCGGAGCAATGCTTTTGCCTGATCTTCACTGATACCATTCCGGTATAGGTCACCGGATTGATCCCATTCACTCTGACTGATCAAATGACCATAACCGATTGTCGCTCCTTTAACCCAGCTGGAAATCTCGGCACCGGTCTGATCGTCATAAGGTTTACCTCTGAACGATTCGATCGCCATGAGCAGTGCCATCCCCTGATCACTCATCTGATGCATTATCCACCTCCACCCTTAAGCGTCCTGCCCGGCCGGCAAACCACGAGACTTTGGAATTACTGTTACGGCCTGTTATAGTGTAGCAAAAAGCCATCGATTTAACCTACTATGAGGTGCCAGAATGACCATCGAAAGCATGAATCATTTTACGGTATTGAGCAGTAATCTCGAAAAAACCAAATCCTTTTATATCCATCTGCTTGGACTTACGGAGGGCTATCGCCCGCCCATGGCGTCCGAAGGCGCCTGGCTGTACGCCAGAGACAAAAACCACTCAATTCTGCATATCATGGCCGGGAGACCGATGCCGGAACATGCGTCGGGTGTTATCGATCATATGGCGTTTACCGCTACCGGCCTGCAATCCGTCGTCGATACGCTCAAACAACACGGCATTCCATACACGCTTAACCGCATGCAGGAACTGGGTATCTGGCAGCTGTTCTGCTACGATCCGGATGGCGCGAAGGTTGAAATGGACTTTGCCGCAGACGAACCCAGGCCGGTGGAATAACTTATTTCACGCAGTTCGGCCTTTTACCTGCCGCATGCGCTTGCTGCATCAGACGTATCGCACCGGGCATCCGCTTCTGGAGATCGTCGACACGGGTTACATGCGACGGGTGAGTAGACATAAACTCGACCGGCTGCGGGCCTTGGCTGGCCTGCGCCATTTTGAGCCATAAGGTAATGCTTTCCGCCGGATTGAAACCCGCGCTGGCCATCATATCCAGACCGATGGTATCCGCTTCGCTCTCATGCAGGCGACTGAACGGCATGATAATGCCGTATTCCGCGCCAACACCAAGCAGGCTGACCGCGGTTTGCCCCAATGCGCTCTGCGGCGCTGCAATGGCCGCAATCAGCGATACACCAACCTGCGCGCCAAGTTTTTGCGACATGCGTTCATTGCTGTGTTTCGCCAGAACATGGCCGATTTCATGGCCGATCACCGTTGCCAGTTGATCCTGATTATCCACCAGATCAATCAATCCGGAGTGCACGCCGATTTTGTTACCGGGTAAAGCAAAAGCATTCAGGGATCGATCTTCAAAAACAACCACTTCCCATTCGCCGCCAACTTCACGCGCAAGTGCCTGCGTAATACAGCGTACAAACTGGTTTTCCCGCGTATCCTGGCTGGCCGGTTTTTCGGATTTTAAATTATTAAATGCCTGTAAACCCATGGCATCCAGTTCGTCATCCGGCATAAAAACCAGTTGCGTTCGCCCGGTCGGCGAAGTAGCGCAGGCGCTCAGCATTAGCAGCAATAACAGGGTAATGATTATTTTCATCGGTATCGACTCCCAAAAAGAATTATTCTACTGATATCCCGCTTATTCTGAAAGTATTATGAATGGCTGCTACTGCCCTTCAATAACGCGGCAGCCGCATCTTCACGGCCATAGGATAGCGAGATTCCCCCTTACTGCCTTAATCACGCGCTGTAAAAATTCATCCTCTGATAAAATGACAAGGGAAACACGTTTCAAAGATCAAAAATACTCCCCCATCTGGAGCTCATGGATTGAAAAGAATAGCAGCACTCCGATCCTTATCGATGGATCACCATCAAGGTCTGGCGCTGGCGCATGAAGCCAAAACCATAGCCAAAACAGTGACAAAAACGAATCCGGACACCTTGGCACAGCAAAAAATCTGGTCTAAATTGGAAGCACATGCCATCACCGTGCTGGAGTCGCATTTTAAAACTGAAGAAACGGTACTGGCGTCCGCGCTCAGCGCATTAAAAGATCCGCACATTACCGCGTTGCTGGAACGCATGCACGCAGAACACGCGACACTGCGCACATTACTGTCCCCCAGAAGCCCGCGCACAACAGCGCAACTGATACAGGTCAGCGAACTACTGGCGCAGCATATCCGCTTTGAAGAACGCGAGCTGTTCGAACTGGCTCAAACACGACTGGATCAGCAGACACTGGACGCCATCGCCCAAGCCACACATCACGGCTGAGACGTGCTCAAGCCATCTGCCGCAGATGGCGTATTTACAACATACGGCTTTTATCACCGCTGACGAATCCATGCAGCGGCAGATCCAGCGCCTTGCCGAACGCCATCACTTTGAATAATTCACCCATTTCTGCCGGGCTGACCAGTTTTTGCAGCTGATTCGCCAGCGGCAGATAATCCTGCACCGCTTCCGCCGGTGTGCGCGCCAATGTTTCCGTAATCCCACAGTTCAATAAGAAATGCGCCTGCGTGGTATATCCCACCAACGGCAGACCGGCTTCCTCAGCCGCATCATACAGGGCGCTGAAATCCACATGGCTGGTGATATCCTGCAATCCCGGCAAATAAAACGGATCGCCATGCGCATGATGACGATAATGACACATCAGCGTGCCCTGATTGCGCTGCGGATGATAGTATTCGCCGCGACCGAATCCATAATCAATCAGAATCACAGCACCCTGCTGGAGTATCCCGGCAAGACTGCGGATAAAATACCCGGCAACTGGGTTAATTTCACTGCAATAATCAAAATCCCGATCACATTGGGGATTGATCTGCCGCGCCAGAACATCGGCAACCTGCTTCAGCCCATCGTTAACAATCGGCCTGCTTTCCCAGGCGAATTGCCCGTCTGATTCCTGTTGCGCCAGTTCACGGGCTTCCTGCCAGACAACGCCACGCTCCCGCACCGCATCGCCTTGCCACTCGACCAGATGCACCGGCATCGCGTCAATCACTTCATTCGCCAGGATCGTACCGCAGAATTGCTCCGGTAGCTGATCGAGCCAGATCACGCGCGGCATCAAATGCGGCACCTGTGCGATCAGAAATTGCTGCTGCCGCTCGCGCAATTCGGCGCTTACTTCAAGAATATAATAATGCTGCGGCAGGCAATCAAGATGATCGAGTTCATGCAGAATATCCCTGGCCAGCTTGCCGGAACCCGCACCAATTTCCAGAATATCCGCCTGACCGCGGTGTTTTACAACCTGTTCTGAAATCTGTTCAACCTGTCTGGCCAGTGTATAACCGAACAACGCAGAAATTTCCGGCGCGGTCACAAAATCACCGCCAGCGCCAAGCTTTACAGCACCACCGTTATAGTAGCCCAGCCCGGGATAATACAGCGCCAGTTCCATATAACGAGCGAACGGAATCCAGCCGTCCGAAGCGGCTATTGCTTCGCGAATAACCGCCTGCAATTTCCGGCTGTGCGTTAATGCAATTTCACTGCAAATCGGCAGATTGGATATATTTGATGATGGCGTATAAAATGACATTTTATGCTGCTTTAAAGAAATACAATTTTACGATAGAAAGTACTGCAATTGGGCTGGTAAGGCCGTATTTTACGGGAGACAGTGGTGCAAGAAACAGTCGTTCTGGTAACCGGCGGCGCAAAGCGCGTCGGTGCGGCGATTTGCCGCAGACTTCATGCGCAAGGCGCAAAGCTTGTCATTCATTACCGTTCCTCGCTGGACGAGGCACGCGCGCTACAGCTTGAACTCAATGAGCGCAGACCTGATTCCGCCGCGCTCGCACAGGCCGACTTACTCGATATCGATTTATTACCCGAGCTGATTGACAAAACGGTCAGACGGTACGGCCAACTGGACGCACTCGTGAATAACGCCTCCAGTTTCTTTGCCACGCCGATTGACGCCTGCACGGTTGAAGCCTGGGACGATCTTATCGGCAGCAATCTGATGGCGCCGCTGTTTCTGGCTCAGTCCGCCGCGCCTTATCTCAAACATCAGCGGGGCTGCATCGTCAATATCATCGACATCCATACCGAACGGCCACTGAAAAACTTCGTTATCTATAACGTTGCCAAAGGCGGTCTTCAGACACTGACCAAATCACTGGCACTGGAACTGGGGCCGGAAATCCGCGTTAACGGGGTATCGCCGGGCGCGATTCTCTGGCCGGAAAGCGATACATGGTCGAATGAACGCGCGCGCGACGCGATTATCCAGGGCACGTTACTGAAACGCATCGGCGAACCCGATGATATCGCCAGAACGGTGCAGTTCCTGATTCAGGACGCGCCCTATATCACAGGTCAGATTATCGCTGTCGATGGCGGTCGCAGCCTTCATCTGTAATACACAGACGCTTCATTCACCAAAAGCATTTCTGATCCACTCAATGGTGGAATGATGCGTTCCGGTGATAAGCACCGCATCGAACCGGCACGCCGGTTCCCGCCGCAACCCTGAAAGATAATGCCGTGCCGCGATCAGCAGTTTCGCCTGTTTGGCTGCCGTTATACTGGCTGCCGCACCGCCAAAAGCATCACCGGCACGCATTCTGACTTCGACAAACACCAGCGTATCCCCCTCGGTCATAATGAGGTCGATTTCTCCGAAACGGCAGCGATAGTTCCGCGCCACCAGCACCAGCCCCTGTTGCTGCAAATAGGTTGCCGCCATCCCTTCCGCCGCGGAGCCGTTCAGTAACTCAGTCACACGCGAGCCTACCAGGCATCCAGAACTCTCAGCACCCGCACACCGCCTTTGTCGAATATGGCGGCCACCGGCTCGCGTACAAATTGTGCTGGTGGAATATAGCGAATATACCCAGTCACACCATCGAGCGACACTTCGTAAGGCGATCGGGCATACAGCAGGCGGCTCATTAACCGGAATGCATCAATGCCGAGCGCAAAAAGACGTTCATTATCCTTGTCCGTTTCCTGATACACGCTTCGGTATGCCTTGACCACCGGGTGCTCAGGTTGCAGCAGCCAGGGCATATCCATGAAAAGAACACCGTTCAGTTCGTGATTGTAGAGCGGGTCGCCGCTGTTGATAAAAACCTGCGAAGTGGCGTAGACCGGCGTTTCAGGACTCAGGTATGAACGCACTCGGCGTACCTTGTTGGCATCCAGCGCCAGAAAAACCACGTTTTCCACCCCGCCGGTATGCCCGCGCAACTGTGAGAAAAAACCCTGCTTTTCTTCATACTCGACCGATTCAGCGGTATTTCCGAGTTCAGCCAGCCAGCGATCGGCAAATGCATTCTGCAGCCGCGATGACAAAGCACCGGAATCCTTGATAATGATCGCGTGCTTTCGCTGCATGTCATACGGATCTAGTGCCAGTTCGGCAATATGGCTGGCCTCGTTTTCCATCTGCATGCCGAACAAAAACAGATTGGGCGGCAGCGGTATGGGCGTATCCGTTGAATTGAGCGCAAGCGTCGGCACCGCGATAGCATGACTCGACGCCAGCGCCGTCACGCCGTTGCGCGTTAATGGGCCGACGATCAGCACGGCACCGGCCTGCAATGCCTGATGATAGGTCACCAGAATATCCAGCGGATCGTCGGTCGTTGCATAAATCCGCACAGCAAAGGGCAATGCCGACTCGCGCCTGGCTGCGGCAACAAACCCTTCCTTGACCGTTTCTGCCGGTCGGCTAAAAGAAGCGGATTGCAGCGGCAACAATAATCCAATGTGCGGAACGGGGGTATACTCGGGTGCATGCACCGGCGGAGCGGCCGCGTCTGGAAAACTCGCTTCCGGATGAGTGGCAAAAGCGTGTGTGCTGCCGTATAGTGCTGCGACAGCCAATAGAATAACGATATAAAAACGTTGCATTGTAAAAAATAATATGCCAGTGAAAAATGCATTATATGTGGTTGCCACGCCAATAGGAAACCTTAACGACATCAGCCTGCGCGCACTGGAGGTTCTCGCGGGGGTTGATGCGGTTGCTGCCGAGCATATTCAGAATTCGAAACACCTGCTGTCGCATCATGCGATTCATACCCGATTGATCACCCTGCATCAGCATAATGAAGCCGCTGCCGCGCACCAGATATGCGCATTCCTGACGGCGGGAAAATCTGTCGCATTAATCAGCGATGCCGGCACACCGGCGATATCCGACCCCGGCGCTGTGCTGGTACAGCAGGTACGCAAGCAGGGCTTTCCGGTGATTCCGGTACCGGGCGCCAATGCCGCTGTCTGCGCGATCTCGGCGGCAGGCAGTGCCGATCCGCATTTTCTGTTTTACGGGTTTCTACCGGCCAAAGCGGGTCAGCGCCAGCGGGAATTGAAAACACTGGCGCCATTGCCGTATACGCTGGTTTTTTACGAAGCGCCGCATCGCATACAAGCCAGTTTGAGCGACATGACGCTTGTCCTCGGTGCCGAACGCCAGCTAACTCTCGCGCGCGAACTGACCAAGCTATTTGAGACCATTCATCAATGCAGGCTGGGTGAAGCCGTTGCATGGCTCGAAGCCGATATCAATCACCAGAAAGGCGAATTTGTTATTCTGGTTTCAGGCGCACCCGCACCGGACAGCGCTGAAATCAGCGAACAGGCACGCAACACGCTGACCTTACTGCTGGCCGAATTACCGCTGAAACAAGCGGTCAAACTCACCACCGAAATTTCCGGCGAAAACAAAAAAGCGTTGTACCAGCTCGCGCTCAGTCTGAAACCATAAACAGGTTCTACGTATCCACACAATCCGTACACACATCCACCCATCATTTCAGCGGCGTATAATGCGTTTTTCATTTGCTTGACCACGTCCCATGAACACACCGCAAGAATTCACGCTGACCCGCCCGGACGATTACCATCTGCATCTGCGTGATGACACGCAGATGCGTGCCGTGCTGCCCTATTCCGCGCGGCAATTTGCCCGCGCCATCATCATGCCGAATCTGAAACCGCCCGTCGTCACCACCGCAATGGCCATCGCCTACCGCGACCGTATTCTGTCGGCGTTGCCGGATGATCTGAAAAATCACTTTGAACCGCTGATGACGCTCTATCTGACTGACAATACCGCGCCGAAGGGAATCCTGTGCGCAAAAAACAGCGGTATTGTTCATGGCATCAAGTTGTATCCTGCCGGTGCGACAACGAACTCCGCTGCCGGTGTTACCGATATCACGCGTTGTTATGCCACGCTGGAAACGATGGAGAAAAACGATATACCCTTACTGGTGCATGGCGAAGTTACCGATCCATCCATCGATATTTTTGACCGCGAGAAAACCTTCATCGACACTGTACTCACACCTGTCGCCCGCCGTTTTCCCGGGTTGCGCGTGGTATTCGAACATATCACCACGCAGGAAGCCGCTGACTTTGTCACCGCCGCGCCGGACACCATCGCAGCGACCATTACCGCACATCACCTGCGTTATAACCGCAACGCGATTTTTCAGGGTGGAATCCGCCCACATTATTACTGCCTGCCCGTCCTGAAACGCGAACGGCATCGCCAGGCATTGATCAAAGCCGCGACCGGCGGCAGTAAAAAATTCTTTCTGGGTACCGATAGCGCACCGCATCCCCGTGCGTTAAAAGAAAACGATTGCGGTTGCGCGGGCATGTTTACCGCGCATGCCGCCATCGAACTGTATACCGAAGCATTCGAACAGGCTGGCGCGCTTGACCGGCTGGAAGCATTTGCAAGTTTCAACGGCGCGGATTTTTACCGGCTGCCGCGAAACACGACACAGATCACGCTCAGAAAAACACCCTGGCAGCTCCCGGAACGGATCGATTTCGCCGGTGATACGCTCATCCCGCTGGCCGCCGGTGAAATGCTCGGCTGGAAAATGATTTGACGGTATATAGCGCCCGGTTAAAACAGCTCTTCCAGAAAATTGGCCACCGACTGATAGGTACGATTGGCGGCCCGCTCGCTGTAAACTGTGCCAAAATCGGGATTATTAGCCGCCGGATTAGTAAACGCATGCATTGTTCCGCCATACACATGCATCTGCCAGTCCACTTGCGCTGCGGTCATTTCCTGCTCAAACGCCAGCACCTGCTCCGGCGGCACCATGGGGTCATCATGGCCATGCAGGCATAGCACTTTTGCGGTAATCTTCTGATTGGGCACAGCACCCGGCGCAAAAATACCGTGAATACTGATCACGCCCTTCACATCCGCACCGGAGCGTGCCAGTTCGAGCACGCACAGACCACCGAAACAAAACCCCATCGCCGCGACCCGCGCCGCGTCAACCTGCGGCAAAGACCGCACGGCGCGTAAAGCCGCATTGATTCTCTGTCTTAATAAAGCGCGGTCTGATGCAAAAGGCGACATGAGCGCGCCGTTACCCTCAACATCACCATCTTTGCCGTAAACACCCTTGCCATACATATCCAGCGCAAAGCCGACATACCCCAAAGCCGCCATACGCTCCGCAGCCTTGCACGCAAACTCGCGCCTTCCGCTCCAGTCGTGCGCAACAAGCACTGCTGGCCTGGCGACACCGGTATCTTCATATGCCGCATAACCTTCCAGCAATACCTCGCCGTCACGGTAATCTATTTTTTGTGTCATCATCGTATTTCATCCTTATTTATCTTTAAACATATCATGGGCAAGCGGTACTCCCCGACTATTCCAGGAACGGGAAAAACAAGATTATTGAATTGTTACCCATTTACCAATCGTTTTGTTGATCGTTTTTTCGGTAAATGACGGACACGGAACCCATGATTCAACACCCATCCATCATACCGTGGGACTAAACACTTTCATCAGTGTAAGGCGTCAACTTGGCGCCGCCTGTCGTCACATTCTACAAAAACAGACAAAGCCTTTTACACGCATCTCCTTGGATATCTTCGTCCGTAGGATCATAATGCGAATTATCGGACATTTTGGCTCCCCATTTATACTTGTTCGCAATATCTATCGCACCCCTAATTTATAGTTAATCACACACAATGGAGAAAATGACTGAAACCGTTATTGACCTGATTCGACACGGCGAGCCGGTTGGTGGCCGCCGCTACCGCGGCCACATGATTGACGATCCGCTGACTGAAAAAGGCTGGTCGCAGATGTGGAGCGCTGTTGGCGATTCCCCGACCTGGCAACAGATTATTTCATCCCCGCTGCAACGCTGCCATGCCTTTGCCGCCGCACTCGGCGAGAAACATCGGATCAGTGTCAGCATCGAACCGCGGTTCAAGGAAGTCGGCTTCGGCATCTGGGAAGGTTTGAGCCACGATGAAATCAAAATCAACCGCGCCGGTGAATATCAACGCTTTATGAATGATCCGGTACACCATCGGCCACAGGGTGCGGAAGCGCTCGATGACTTCATTCACCGCGTCAGTACGGCTTACCGTGAAGTGGTTGTGCGCCACCAGGGACAGCATTGCCTGATCGTTACACATGCCGGTGTGATACGCGCTATCATCGCGCAAATCGTACATGCCGATCCGGTCGGGCTTTATCGCATCAAAGTCAGCAACGGCGGCATAACGCGTATCCGGCACAATGCATCGCATGGTATTTTGGAATTCCTCAATGGAAAGCTATAGCATCTCTCCGAACTCAAGTGCCGCAGAAGGTTTGATGCACCCGCTCTGATGCCGCAGGCGGCATGCGATAAGCGTCGTATTCCGGCACATCGGCGTAAGGTTCTGCGATAGCAGCCAATAACCGCTTCAGCACCGTATAATCACCATGCTCCGAAGCCGCATTCAGCGCTTCTTCGACACGGTGATTGCGCGGCAGAATCGCCGGATTGTTCGCGTGCATCAGATCAAACGACGCCTGTAGCGGTTCAGCCTGGCGTGACAGCCGCGCCCGCCATTGCGCATACCAGGCCGCAAATGCGGCATCCCTGAACAGATTGTCCCCAGACGGATGCTCAGCGGACAGTGCACGAAAACTGTTGGTGTAATCCGCCTGATGCGTGTGCATCAAGGTCAGCAAGGCTTCAATCAGCAGGTGATCCTCGGCTTCTTCGGTGAACAGTCCCAATTTTTTACGCATACCAGCCATCCAGCAGCGCTGAAAAATATCGGGAAACATCCGGATCGCTTCCTCTGCAAGCACCAGCGCTTGCTCCTGCTCCGTATGCAGCAACGGCAGCAATGTTTCAGCAAAACGCGCAAGATTCCATTGTGCGATACGCGACTGATTACTGTAGCAATAACGCCCGTGATAATCGATCGAACTGAAAACGGTCTGTGGATCGAATTCATCCATGAATGCGCACGGACCATAATCGATCGTTTCACCACTGACTGCCATATTATCGGTATTCATCACGCCATGAATAAAACCGACCAGCATCCAGCGTGTGACAAGCGATGCCTGACGTGCGATGACACTGTTCAACAGCGCCAGATAGGGATTATCTTCATGGGTGAGTTCCGGATAATGGCGCTGAATGGTGTAATCGGCGAGTATTTTTACACCATCCGCACCGCCTTTCAGCGCGATATATTCGAAAGTACCCACGCGGATATGACTGGCCGCCACGCGTGTCAGGACAGCGCCCGGCAAAGGCGTCTCGCGCATCACGGTTTCACCGGTTGTCACCACGGCCAGACTGCGTGTGGATGGAATGCCGAGTGCATGCATCGCCTCGCTGATGATGTGTTCACGCAGCATGGGCGCGAGCGCGGCGCGGCCATCGCCTCGGCGCGAAAACGGCGTGCGCCCGGAGCCTTTTAGCTGAATATCCACTCTGCTGCCGTCCGGTGTCAGATGCTCGCCGAGCAATATTGCGCGCCCATCGCCAAGTAACGTAAAACTACCGAATTGATGACCGGCATAGGCCTGCGCAACAGGCTGCGCCGCATCCGGCAAAACATTGCCGGAAAACAGCAGTGCCGCTTCATCTTCGGTAAGCGCGTGTAAGTCCAGGCCGAGCGATTCGGCCAGCGCGTCATTCAGTATCGCCACACGCGGCGCCCGCACCGGTACCGGCCGGATCGGCACATAAAACGGTTCGGGCAAGCGGGCATAACTATTGTCAAAACGCCAGCCGACAGCGTTATTTTCGGGCTTTGTATTCAGTTCCACAGACATCACAGGATCCACATCGGATAAAATTTAATGACTCAAAATGATTATAAACAAATTAACCATTGAAATTAATGATATTGATCCGTTTCATGTTTTTATCGTGACAGAAAACAAATCAACCCCTTATCGTGGCCGTTTTGCGCCCTCGCCTACCGGACCGCTGCACTTCGGTTCGCTGGTCGCAGCGGTCGGCAGTTATCTGGACGCCAGGGCAAATCAAGGCGAATGGCGGGTACGCATTGAGAATATCGACGCACCGCGTGAAGTACCGGGTGCATCACGCGATATCCTGATGCTGCTGGAAAAACTGAGCATGTACTGGGACGGTGAAGTCGTCTACCAGCGCGAACGCCATGCCTTGTACCACGAAGCGCTGGCCATGCTTGAAAAACAGAATCTGACCTATATCTGCACCTGCTCCCGCAGGGAGATCGCCGATTCCAGTATTATGGGTATCGAAGGTCCGGTTTATCCGGGAACATGCCGGAATACCGCGCAGCATCCGCATTCACCATACCGGCAGAACAGACAGCGTGCGGTACGCGTCCGAACAGACAATCAGCCGGTTGCTTTCACCGATGCGGTGCAAGGTTATGTTATACAACGGCTCGACAAAGCTATCGGCGATTTCGTGTTGCACCGCGCTGACGGCATATTTGCGTATCAACTGGCTGTCGTTGTTGACGATGCCGCGCAGGCGATTACCCATGTGGTACGCGGCGCGGATCTGTTGAATTCAACGCCGCGCCAGATGTATTTACAGCAACTGCTGGATTATGCCACACCGGCTTATATGCATCTGCCTGTCGTGACCAACACAAAAGGCGAGAAACTGAGCAAGCAAACCTTTGCTGCACCTGTGACACAATTCAATGTATTATTTCAGCTCGTGTCCGCACTCAGGTTTCTCGGACAGAATCCGCCCGATGATCTGCTGGACAGCAGTCTGGAAACGTTCTGGCATTGGGCCATCCGGCACTGGAATCCGGCAAATATTACCGCAACCGGTAATCAGGCAGCCGGATTGCATCACATAAGCACATAGAATCAAGGAGAACACGTGGCGCTGTTGCCATTTTACATACCCGGAAAGCGCAGGATTAACGTGATTATTGTCGGCGGGGGCTACGCCGGGATGGCGGCGTTGACGACCCTGAAGCAGTATGCATCCAATGTGGACATCACCCTCATCGATCCTAATACACACCATTTAAAAATCACGCACCTGCACGAAACCTTCCGTTACCCGCTGTCGGATCTGCTGGTGCCGTTCAGCGAGCTGGAAAAACGCTTCGGCTGCCGCCACGTCCAGGTCGCGCTGACGGTAAACGGCGCCATGCTGCAACAATGGCAATCGGACAAATATCTCGCGGTCGGCAATGAAATACTGCATTTCGACTATCTGGTGATTACAACCGGAGGAGAAATGCCTGAACCGGAACCTGCGGCAAATGTACTCACCCTCCAGGACTTTATGCACACCGCAGGATCATCGTTGCTGTTAAATCATCTAAAAACGGCTGCGGTAGAAGAACCGGTCATTTCCGTTGTTGGTGCAGGCGCTACCGGCATCCAGTTCCTGTTTGAAATCCGCCAGTTCCTGTGTCGGCAGAAAATCAACGCCAGACTGCGCCTGATCAACGCTGGTGATCATGTGCTCACACAGTTTCCACGCGGATTTGACCGTTATGTGCAATCGCGCATGCAGGAATTCAAGATTGATTGTATGCCGAACACGCAATACCACGGACAAACAGACCAGGAAATACTGCTAGAGGATAAACAATCCGGTAAAACTGATGCGTTGCTTTCGCACCTGACAGTATTGTTTCTCGGTAAAAAACAGGAGCACTTCTGGCCAGCAAATACGTTTGGCCAGATAACAATCGATCAGAAAATGTTACCGCATATTTTTACCGCGGGTGATTGCTCTGTTTACAACGCACTGGGATCCAATGTGCAATCGGCGCAATCCGCCGTGCGTAAAGGTAAATTGATCGCCCGAAATATCCTGCGGCATTCCGGCCTGTTAAAAATACTCGAACCTTATCTGCATCACGATATCGGCTATGTCGTTAATCTCGGCCCTTCAGATGCCGTCGGCTGGCTGGTGACGCCAGGCAATATTGTTACCGGCCTGCCCGCATTGACTATCAAAGAGATTGTAGAAGCGCAATATGATTTATTGTTAATGGGAATAGATACTTATGTGGTTTAGGCGGTTTCCGGATAATAAAACAATCCAGAAACTTTCTGACCGGATATGAACGATTCGAACGTACAGACACAGTGAATTCACTGGCAAAAATACGCATGAGAGAGTATGATACCGGCTCTGCGAAACATTATAAGAGCAAGATCGGAGGTGTGGCCGAGTGGTTTAAGGCAGCAGTCTTGAAAACTGCCGTAGGGGTGACTCTACCGTGAGTTCGAATCTCACCGCCTCCGCCAATCTTATATCCGTAAAATTCCGTAACAATCCGAAAAATCCAGTAAGCAAGCCAATCTACAAGGTTTGTTTATCCGTAGTATTCCGTAATTATCCGCTTGCATCCACTTTAAAACAGGGGTAACTTTAGGGGTAGCATTTTTTACCCCTGCAAAAGTTACCCCACTATGTTCGAGAAATACAAAGACGCACGTTACAGGAATGCCAAGTCTGAAGGGAAGAAGATCACCAAGCTATACGATGGCAACGGCCTTTTTCTTTGGGTGTATGAAGATGGCCGGAAGTATTAGCGCTTGCGTTACAGGATACACGGCAAAGAGAAGTCCATTTCATTGGGTGTCTATCCGGATATCAGCCTAAGTGAAGCCCGAGAGAAGGCAAAGCTTGAGCGTAAAAAAGTAGAAGATCATATCGACCCATCCATAGACCGCAAAGTCATCAAGCAACGGGCAAAGCAGGCAGCGGAAAACAGTTTTGAAGTAGTGTCACGGGAATGGTATTCAAAACAGATTCACACCTGGGTAAACAGTCACGCAAAAGATGTGATACGCAGGCTTGAAGGAAACGTATTCCCCTATATCGGCATGCACCCAATCAGCCAGATAGAAGCGCCGGAACTGCTGAACATGATCCGCATCATAGAAAACCGTGGTTCTTATGACCTGGCGCATAGAGTGCTGCAAGTATGCGGTCAGGTATTCCGCTATGGTGTGGTCACTGGCCGCTGCAGCCGCGATTCTGCCGCCGATCTGAAGGGCGCACTGACACCGCACAAGAAAAAAAATCAGGCGGCGGTCAAACCTGAAGAACTGGAGTTGCCCCCTTTGGACGGACAGATTATGTTCTGTTTAAAGGAGAAAT
>CAYXFV010000019.1:0-42830 GCA_964464365.1 uncultured Nitrosomonas sp.
GACCAAGATCAATTGTTTAGCCGAAGATTGAGGGCTTATCCCGAACTCAGGTTACCTTAATCAATCCTCAGGGCATTAAGCCTAAAAAAACAGCCTGCCTGATACACCAGAATAAAATAAAACCGCTCAGCGCACGCGGGATAATCAATCAGTCATGCATAAAAACTACATTGATCATACCGAGCCGGATAAGCTTTAAACTCAAACTCGCTTGAAATCCAGTCCGTCGATTCTTGCGTGAATTGATTGTGGGAAAAGCAACCTTATGCTAGGCTGACCTACCTTATTTTATATATAATTCAAGGTTGGATTTTGGTTGGACTTTTATGGGTGCGCTGTGACTACAATCATCATATCAGACCTGTAATTGTATTCAAAAACAAGATTACTCGGAATTAAAACGTTTGAAAACTGACTGGCGGATCTCAGGATTCAGGATTAAAAATTACGTCACACGCGTATGAGCGAAGCATGAATAAACAGAAAAGATACACTGTCCGCAGCCTGCTCGCTCTGATGATTTGTTGCGTTTCACCGCTGCTGATGGCGGAAAGTGGCACGATCAAACCTCGCGAAAAACCCGCAACACACCATCAAATGGCATTGCCGGAAGAGACATCACCGGAAGCCATTGCTGAAAAGCCGCTCGACAAGCAGGTCACCATTGAGGCTGATCGTGTCGAAGGGATTTATGAGCAGGAAATAGAAGCGATTGGCAATGCAAAGCTGTGCTATGACGATAATACGCTGACAGCCGACCGCATGAAGTATTTCAAAGCAACGAATGAAACCGAGGTCACCGGCAATCTCCGACTGGATAGAACAAAAGATATTATCGAAGGTGACTATCTCAAGCTGAATCTGGATACGGAAATCGGTTTCCTGTCCGAACCGCGTTACACCATAAAAAAGAACGACGGTCGCGGCAGCGGCGAAAAGTTATTCTTTGAAGGTAAAAACCAGTACCGTTTGGAAGGCGGCAGTTATACCACCTGTCCAATCAACCAGGAAGACTGGTTTATCCAGGCCAAAGATCTGAAAATTGACAGCACCACGGAAACAGGTGTCGCACGCAATGTCAGCATCTATTTCAAACGCGTACCTATTTTGTATACGCCCTGGCTGGACTTTTCCTATACCAACAAACGCAAGACAGGTTTTCTGGCCCCGGTTATCGGGCATACCGCACGAAGCGGTGCCGACCTGGCTGTTCCGTTTTATATCAATATAGCACCGAATATTGATGCGACCATTGCACCGCGTGTAATGTCGAAACGCGGATTCATGCTGAGTAATGAAATGCGCTATATCGGCCACAATGTCCATGGCCGTCTGCAATCCGACATACTGCCCGATGATTTTGATTCACATAGAACACGGTATGGCGTTGCATACCAGCATGCCCAGTATTTCGGGCATGGCTGGCGCGGTCAATTCGATTATAACCGCGTATCCGATAACCGGTTCTTGCGGGATTTATCCAACAATCTGTCGCAAACCAGTATGACCAATTTACTGCAACAGGCCGGTCTGTACTATCATGGCGCTTTAGGCCATGACGGTGTATTGAATTTCTCGGCTGTTGCGCAACAATTCCAGACATTACAGGACCCGTTTGCCGTCCAGAATGCTAATTTATTAACCATTTCGCCTTATAAACGCCTGCCGCATCTGACTATGAATGCAGTCAGACGTAATGTCGCAGGTATGGATTTCAGTCTGGATACGAGCTGGACTAATTTTTCACACCAGACATTTGTCGAGGGCAAACGCTTCACTTTTTTTCCTACGGTCAGCGTACCCCTGCGCAATTCCTACGGTTTCCTGACACCCAAATTCGGACTGCACTATACGAACTATGATCTATCGATGGATGCGGGCACCAAGGGTAACAACCCGGACCGTCTGGTACCGATTGTCAGTCTGGACAGCGGTGTCATCTTCGACCGGAATATCAACATTGGCAGTACCGGTTATATACAGACGCTGGAGCCAAGAGCTTTCTATGTGTACATTCCTTATATCGATCAAAGTTTTTTGCCTAACTTCGATTCGGCAGAATCCGACTTCAGCTTTGCACAAATATTAACAGAAAACCGTTTTACAGGTAGCGATCGCATCAACGATGCCAACCGGGTGACGCTGGCGCTGACATCACGCCTGCTTGAACCCTCAACCGGTATTGAACGATTACGCGTGGCTATGGGTCAGCAATTCCGGTTTGACGATCGACGGGTTATTCTTAATTCTCAAATTACCGGCAGCAACGTCGATTTTATTGCCGCACTGGCGGGTCGCCTGACGCGCACCATCAGCACAGACGTAAATATACAAATTGATGAACGGACACTGAATACTGAAAAAATTCGCGCTGGCGTCAGTTACCAGCCTGAACCCGGTAAAGTGTTCAATCTGGGTTACCGATATACGCGAGACGTACGGGAACGCGGCGATATACTGATTAATCAACTCGACACGGCCATCAAACAGGTTGATACTTCGGTTCAGTGGCCTTTCTTTGCCAACTGGCATACCGTGGCCCGTATCAATTATTCATTGCAGGATGACCGGCTGCTGGCGGGTCTGGCAGGATTCGAGTATATCTCCTGCTGCTACAAATTACGCGCTGTCGTACAGAAGCTGACTACCGCAACGCAGAACACAACAACGGCGGTATTTGTCCAGCTTGAATTGAACGGTCTGATGAATATCGGCTCCAATCCGCTGCGCGTGTTGCAGCAAAGCATCCCGGGCTATACCAGTATTTACTAACTTTCCTTGTATCAATGTCAGAAAAAATCTACCTCAGCCTGCTCACCGGATTTCTATTATTGTTTTCATCAACCTTGATTGCTGAATCAGCCGGATATCCTGCGGATAGCGTAACTCCAAATACATACAGCGAGATCACGCAGCCACTATTGCATCAGCCCGGCAGAAAAGCCTTGCTGGATCAAATTGTAGCCATCGTCAATGAAGAAGTAATCACGCTGAATGAACTGGATAACGCAGTTGCCACTGCAGAAAAAAACCTGATCCAGCAAGGTATAAAACCACCCGAACTGGATTCTCTGCAAACTCAGGTGCTTGAAACACTTGTCATCAAATCAATACAACTTCAGCATGCCAAAGAGATCGGCATGTCGGTCAGCGATAGCGAGCTGGATGAAACTATTCGCCGCATTGCCGAAGAAAATCAACTGACGC
Source organism: uncultured Nitrosomonas sp. (assembly GCA_964464365.1). Taxonomy (GTDB): domain Bacteria; phylum Pseudomonadota; class Gammaproteobacteria; order Burkholderiales; family Nitrosomonadaceae; genus Nitrosomonas. Next base: position 3,208 of record CAYXFV010000019.1, read on the forward strand.
TCCAGGAATTCTACGCGGTACTGGAGCAGGACGGCATCAGTTACAACAAATTCCGGCAGGATATCCGCGATGAAATGATCATGGTCAGATTAAAGGAGCGCCAGATCAGTAGTCAGGTCAATGTCACCGAAGGAGAAATCGACAATTATCTGCGCACTCAGGCAACATCCGCGACCGGCAGTGATGAATATTTACTGGCGCATATTTTCATCACAGTGACAGAACACATGGATAACCTGAAGATCCTCGAGAAAGGCCAGCGTGCAGACGAAGCACTTAAAAAATTAACCAATGGCGCAGATTTCTCGCATGTTGCTGCAGAATTTTCTGAAGCGCCTGACGCCATGAGCGGCGGCGTTCTCGATTGGCGCCCCATTACGCAGATGGGTCCCACATTTGCCCAGTTGCTCTCGCCGCTGGAAATCGGTGAAATTACACCGGTCGTGCAAAGCCCGAATGGATTTCATATTTTTAAATTAATGGATCGCCGCAAAGTGGAAAACAGATCGGTCATCATCGATCAGACACGCGCACGCCATATTCTCGTCAAGGTCAGCGAATTAACCTCCGAGAATGATGCAAAGGAACAGATTATCGCGCTTAAAAAACGGATCAACAACGGTGAGAATTTTGCCGAACTCGCCAAGCTTTATTCTGAAGATGGCAGTGCTTCATCGGGCGGCGATTTAGGCTGGCTGTCACCCGGCAACACTGTCCCACCGTTTGAACAGGCGATGAATACACTCTTACCGGGCCAGGTCAGCGAACCGGTAAAAACGCAGTTTGGCTGGCATTTAATTCAAGTTGTTGAACGCCGCACACAGGACATCAGCGATGAACACCAGCGTGAGAATGCCCGGCAGGCCATTCGATCAAGAAAAGCAGAAGTCGTCATCCAGGAAATGCTGCGCCAACTGCGCGATCAGGCGTATGTCGAATATCTTACCGAAGATGTTTGAATGAGCGCTGAATCCCTCCCGACGCTTGCCATAACCACCGGCGAACCGGCCGGCATCGGCCCGGATATCTGCCTTCAGATCGCACAGCAGCCACTCGAATGCAAACTGGTTTTATTTGCCGATTACGACTTACTGAAAACACGCGCTGAAGCATTGCAACTGCCGGTACAGCCTGTCGATATCGGCACAGCCTCGCCAGAGCGGCATCAGCCAGGACGTTTATATGTTTTTCACGTACCGCTGGCGCAAAAGGCCATTGCAGGCGTTCCCAATCCAGCCAATGCCGCATACGTTATAACCATGTTGCAGCAGGCGGTCACCGGTTGCTGTGAAAAACGCTATGATGCCATCGTAACTGCACCGGTACACAAAGGAATCATTAACGATGCCGGCATCGCATTCACCGGACATACCGAATATCTGGCCGCACTCACGCACAGTCAGGTTGTTATGATGCTTGTCGGCGGCGGAATGCGTGTTGCACTGGCAACAACACATTTACCGCTCAAAGCGGTAGCTGCCGCCATTACCGCTGAAAGCCTGGAAAATAAATTACGCATTACTTATCGTGATTTAATTACCCGTTTCGCACTATCACACCCCAGAATAGCGGTTGCCGGACTGAATCCGCATGCCGGTGAATCAGGCCATTTAGGCCGTGAGGAAATTGATATCATCATTCCAGTACTGGATAAACTACGCAGCGAAGGCATGCAACTCAGTGGCCCGTTGCCGGCAGATACCCTGTTCAATCCGTCGCAGCTTGCGCAATATGACTGCATATTCACCATGTTTCACGACCAGGGCCTACCGGTATTGAAACATGCCAGTTTTGGCACAGGCGTCAATGTCACGCTTGGCTTGCCGATCATCCGCACTTCTGTTGATCATGGAACGGCGCTGGATCTGGCCGGAACCGGAAAAGCAGATGCCGGAAGCCTGTTCACCGCGATTCAGACAGCGATTGAGCTTGTAAAAAATACCGCGCTGTCAAACAGCACAGACAGCACGACATTCTATTGATCATGACAACGGATGCCCGTCACAGGGCGCGAAAACGCTTCAGTCAGAATTTTCTGATAGATCGTCAGATTATCGCTGCCATTATCAATACAATACACCCGAAACCTGATGATAACCTTGTCGAAATCGGGCCTGGACTTGGTGCGCTAACGGTGCCCTTGCATCGAATACTCAACCATCTTACAGTGATCGAGATAGACCGGGATATCGTTGAGAAATTACAACGTAACTTCTCTCAGGATAAACTCACTATTCATTCAATCGATGCACTGAAGTTTGATTTTTCAGTTTTAGGCGGCAATCAGCGTATCGTCGGCAATTTACCGTATAACATATCAACGCCGTTACTTTTTCATCTCGGTCAGTACGTCGCATACGTTCAGGATATGCATTTCATGCTGCAAAAGGAAGTGGTTGACCGCATGGTGGCCGAGCCTTCAACACCCAACTATGGTCGTCTGTCCGTCATGTTGCAATATCGTTTTGCAATGGAACTGATTTTTACTGTTCCGGCTGAATCTTTCCGCCCTATTCCCAAGGTAGAATCCGCTATCGTTTATATGCATCCGCTTGGTCAGGATGCGCCTGTTGCAAGCAATGAAGCAATGTTTTCTCGAATCGTCACCGCAGCATTCTCGCAAAGACGCAAAACGTTGCGCAATACGCTATCAGCCTATCTTACGAACGAAGAATTAAGTCGTCTGGATATTGATGCGAGCCAGCGTGCAGAAAATCTGACCGTATCCCAATATATCAAGATTGCTGATCATTATTTCTCACAATCACAAAAATAACAAAAGTTAACTATCGACTCATGCACCAAGTGTTTAGGATGCACCACGTATCTGCATAACGCTAAGTTGTATCGAATTTTGGTTCGAGTTTTGGTTTCACCTCAGGCTGCTTTTCAATAATGCGCAACACCAAAGCCAGGATTACGATAAGATGATAAAAAAGATCAAAGTAAGCCAAGCCAAGAAAAGCACCACCGACGCCATAACCAATAATCGATACCTGTATCATGGATGCCAAATCGTGAGCCCATTTTTGTTCAGCAGAAGATTTTGTCAGCCTAATTATTTTACTCGCAGTTCTCCAAGCCAGAAGAAATAGCATCAGAAATATCAGTAATCCAACAAAACCATGTTCACCAAGTACTTCAAAGTAGATACTGTGAACATCGTGGTACTGACCTGTTCCTCCAGTAACTAACCCCGGTGTAAAGCGCTCATAATTGTTACTATTAAAGCACTCAAAACCGCCACCGACAAATGGACGGGCTAATGCAAGCTCATAAGAGAACGTCCAAGCCTGGATGCGTCCCATAGCAGATTTATCTTCTTCATAAGTAGATATGGTACTCATTCGAGTATGCCAGGATTCCGGCATAAACATGTAAAAGAAAGGAACGAGAAATAGTAGTGCGAAAAATAGTAATCCTTTTTTCCTACTCTTTAACCATAAAAAAGAAGATGCTGCTACGATAGCCAGAAGCGCACCGCGCGACTGTGTTCCCAATATTCCAATCGCAATAAAAAACATGGAACCCAATAACGCATAACGTATCCAAATTTTATGCGTATTAAGATACAAATACCAAACCAACGGCAGAACCATGACAAGCGCCAAACCAATTTCCGTATTACCGCCAATAAAAGTTCCTGGAGGGCCAAGTACATGAGTTCCTCCACCGGTCATTATCGTAAAAATACCACCTTTAACACCAAAAAACCCGATTGATCCGACAATAACCCATACCAGACTATGGACTTTTTCCCGATCGCCCATAACCCATAACGTCAATAATATAATTAATTGTATTTTCAATACCTTTTCTAATTGCAACCATGAAATTTCAGGCTGTAAGGAAAAGAATGTTGTAATGACCATCCAAACACAAAAAAAAAGTAGCCACCCAAGAATTGGTGACCAAAAAAACTCTAACTTTTTTTTGGAAAAAATCAGTGAACAGAAGGTCGCAATTGCTATAACTTGCGCAAAAGGGAAACTAAATGCAAATCCCCAGCCTAATCGATGTGGATTCATATAGCCGATCCATGACCATAAGAGAATGCCTAGATGCGTTCGCGTCAGAACAAAGGGTAATGCACCAAAAACAATGATGGTAACCAGCAAATCTCTCAAAAATCATGCTCCAGGTTGAGTAAATTTATGTAAGGAAATCCTTTGTACGAACAAAAGAGTATTTTTCTTTAATCTTATTTCTTCCGTCTACAGCAATACAAAAAAAGCTGTAGCAATGTTAATCCAGATTTTTCATTATGCGAATTTAAAGTCGATAAATGTCACGGGTAATATAGAAACAGAAACTGTTTTAATATGGTAATGGGTTATTTCCGGAAGCCAGACTGAAAAAAATATCAGCAAAGGAATGACAATGAGCATACTTGCTTTCATGATTAATCCGAATGGGTCACCGCGTTTAGTAACAGCGCCAGCTCTTTTGTCCGGGCACTTCTTGAATTGAGTATAATTTTTTCCATCGGCACACACTGCGTCGATTGTGTTTTTCCAGCCTGAATAAACTGAAGCAATTTCTGCGCAATATCCTCTTTGGAATCCAGCTGCGCGATAGTATTGAAACCCAAACCAGACAACTTCATGGCGGTATCGCCATTTGCATCAGTCAGCGCCAGAATCGGCTTGCGTGCACGCAAATATTCATAGAGTTTCGCCGGAATCTGGCTATTGCAGTTGGCCGCCTGAATAATCAGCAATCCATCAACTGTCAGCATTTCCGATAAAGCATCCTCATAACTGACGAGCGGCTCTAAAAAAACAATAGATTCCAGTTGGTACTGCTTAATCAACTCTGTAATATAGTCATCGTTAAAAGTAGCCCGCAACACCACTTTTAAATTATTGTTACCTATTAATTTCTGCTGGAGTAATAGTGACAAAGCTTCAAAAAACTGAATCGGATCCCGCTCGGAACTATAAATGATACCGCTATGCAGCAGAACAAATCGCTGATCTTTGATTTCGGTCCCAGTGTCAAGGCTGGCTTTCTTTTCGACTGTGCGAAAAATTTCCTCGTCGTAACCATTCTCAATACAGGTAAATTTTTCTGCGGGAAGTTCCGGATATCTTGATCGATAGTCTTGGATCACGTTGGGGGTTGTTAATACAACCCGATGACTGTGGTAGACCACATTTCTGTCAATCCACTGATAAGTATGCCGCACCAAGGGTTCGACAGAAAATCCTCGATTCACCATAGGATCTCTAAAATCGGAGATCCACGGAATCTTGCTCATGCGATGCAGACAATAACCAATGAAATGTGCGGTAGCGATCGGATAGGTCGACCAAATCACATCCGGTTTGTATTTTTTGATCAAATATATTCCGGTCGGTATCGCACCCAGCATCCAGGAAGACCAGCGATCAGGTAATGCCACCAAACGGGGATAACGCTTCATGAGTGACAAATGCTTAGCGGCATCCAGAGCAAAAGCACGATAAACTTTCGTTTGCTGATCATCGACATAATCATTATCGATATTAGGATACGCTCTGGGATGAACTGTCAGAATAATAGGCTCCCAGTCGAATTCCGGCAGATAACGGGAAAATTTAAGGGTACGCTGAATTCCGCTGCTGCCAAGTACCGGTGGATAGTGATAAGCAATCATTAAAATGCGTTTTGTCATTGAAAAATAACCAGTCTAATTCTATCAATCTTCAGGTCGCTATACGCCTGTGAGGAGGATCATGCATCCGTACCGCAGATGTTATTCTGTAACAGTCATCTGCTTTTTATCACAGCTTATTAATAACGTCCAGACACGCCACTATATTTAAGCCGTTGAATCATGTTTCCCGACTTCAAATGTCTTTTTCAATGGCTCAAAATAATTTCAATCTATTGACAGTACTCAATAGTAGAATGGAAGATTCTTGCACAGTAACTTTTATCCTTTTATCCTTCTACCTGCTTCGTACATGCCGAAATTTCATGTCATTCAACGCGTCGTTACCGGCTATTTAGTCATCATCGGCATACTCGCACATTGCACCGCCATTATCGCGCTCATAGCCGCTCTGCAATATTTCCAGCTTACGCCCAGTCAGTTTTTAGTAAAAGCGGTTGAAAAAAGTCAGATCAATATGCCGTGGCTGGCAGAAGCCGTTGCGCCCAAAGTGCGTTTCTCGGATCATACACTCGATGGGCAAATACGTACCGCTTATCCACGCATATTGCTCCCCGAACTATCCTATTGGTCAGGGCACGGACAGCCGGATCTGATTGCAAAGCGCATTGCTTTATTCCAAAAACAAGGTATTCATGACTTTGATCCGTGCGTGCCTTCACAGAATATCTTAATGCTCGCAACGTGCTGGATCAGCAATGGCAAACCACAAACCGCATTACAACTCACAGCCGCGCTGAAAGATTTTCAGCTGCAGACACCGAACGCCAACGGTGCTTACGGCAATGGCTGGGAACTGGCGCTGGCGTATGATCTGGCCGCACATTTTCCAGGTATGACCACAAATGAGCGCGTGTTGATTGAAGCCAAAATAGAATATGCACTGCTGGATTATTTACGCCTGCTCGACGACTCATCTCCTTCGCTCTGGCATGGGCGCACCTCATTGGCGGCAATGGCATGGCTGACCGCCGTAACGTTGAATACCCATGATAACCCGCGCCTGCAAGGCCTGGTAGCGCGCGCACAAGGTCATTTTCTTGATTTGATCCGGGCGCTTGAAATTACCGAAGCCTGGCCGGAGGGGTATAATTACTGGATACAGAATCGCGGCATGGTGATCAGCCTGGCGGCAAGTGCTTACATCAACGGGCTGGTAAATGCACGACATAAAGACCGTATTCTGACGCTGCTCAGACGCATAGGACTCTGGCATATTCACGCGACACGTCCCGACAATCGCATCGAGAATCTGGGCGATGAAGGTTCCCGTGTCGATTTGAAAGATGAAACCCGGCGCGTCATCGATCTCATCGCGCAACTCACCCGGGATACTGTCTTTTCAGGTTACTCGCAATATCTGCAGCAGCTGCATGGCGTAGAAAGTTATTATTCAGCATACCGATGGGGAATACGGTTATTCAATGACCCGACCCTGATCAATCCTGTTTTTACGGCGTCCAATAATTTACTGGAAAAAAACGCGGCCAGCCTGACTTTTCTGAATGCACAATTACCCCGCGCGGAATTATTCGGCCGCGGCGGCATGAATCAGGCTTATATCCGTTCAGACTGGTCGCCATCAGCGACTTTCATCAGCTTCCGGGCCGGCCACACATTTACCCATCATGGTCACTACGACGCGGGTCACTTCACTGTATTCAAAGGTGCGCCGCTTGCGATTAACAGCAGTGTCTATGGCGATTATATGGGCGCCAACCGTCTTAATTATTCCATCCGGAGCATCGCAAAAAACACACTTCTGATTTTAAGGCCGAATGAAAAAGTACAACCCAACCGCTTCTTCCAACACAACGTAGCCGATGGCGGACAACGTATCGTATTACCAACGGGCAGTGCTGTACAAAATGTCAGCGACTGGGTCAGAAATCTGGACAGCGGCAATTACTTTTCCGGTGGAAAAATCAATCATTTCAATACCGTTGATAACGAATATACGTATATCTCATCTGATCTGACTTCGGCATACAATACACCTGAGCGCGATGAAGGGGGACGCGGTGGCAAAGTGCGTAAAGTTGAACGCGATTTACTGTATCTCGCAAATGAAGATCGGGTATTGATTTACGACCGCATAGAAAGCACCGATCCTTCATACACCAAGAAATGGCTTCTTCATACGGTCAATCGCCCTCAGGTAAGTCAGGCACGGGTATTAAAAGGGCAAGCCGCCAACGGTATTTCCGAAACTTCCGACACGGTCGTTTTTGTGCAGAACGATCCGGGACACTTGCGCATTGATCGTATTTATCCCGAAGACGCCAAAATCCGCCTGGTCGGTGGGCCGGATTATCAATTCTATGTGGAATCGGATGGCGATGATTCCGTGCTTGACGGTGAAAATTTTTCCAGCGGCGTATCGCTCCAGCCCTGGTTTGATGTCGGTATGTGGCGTATCGAAATCCAACCCGGCGCACCGCGCATCCGCGATGAATTTCTTATGGTATTGTCACCCAGTCTGAATAAACCGCGTCATGACGCGGTTCAGCCTCTGGTTGTGAAAGGTGCCCAGGCAAAAGGCGTCGATACCGGCCAGACGATTGTTGTATTCACGGAAACGCTCAGTCATGGTGAAATTGAAATCAACGCCGGTCATTCGGCAGCACAACAACATCAGCGCAAGCTATATGTACTGGGCATGCCTATCGGCATGCACATCCAGGTTACAATCCGCGGCGAGACGAAAACACACGCAGTCAACGCCAGCGGTATACTGGTGGCTGCACTTCATACCGATGCAACACAGATCACCTTACAATGGTAAGCAGTCAGATTTCGCCACTTCATCCTGCGGAACGGTCCATCGAAAAAAGCCGAATTTCGTTTTATCTGCCGCTATGATAATCTTTCGTACTTTTTAAACGATAAAACCATGCAACAAAACAATACTCCGACGCCATCTAAACGTATCCCCGCTATCGCTTATTTTCTGTTTCTGTCCCGCTGGTTACAGCTGCCTTTGTACTTGGGGCTGGTACTGGCGCAGTGTGTGTACGTGTTTCATTTCTGGGTAGAATTAACGGATTTAATCGGCGCGGTGATGGGTAAAAAAGAATCGCTCGAACATATTCTCGACGTCGTAACAATTGAAGGCACAACCCGACCGGATCGGCTGACCGAAACAACCATCATGCTGGTCGTACTGGGTTTGATCGATGTCGTGATGATTTCTAATCTGCTGATCATGGTGATCATTGGCGGTTACGAAACGTTTGTCTCACGCATGAATCTGGAAACGCATCCCGATCAACCGGAATGGCTATCGCACGTCAATGCATCCGTACTCAAAGTGAAACTGGCCACCGCAATCATTGGCATTTCATCGATTCATTTGCTGAAAACTTTCATCAACGCAAGCGCTTATGATGAAAAAACGCTGATTGCGCAAACGTGTATTCATCTGGCTTTTCTGGTGTCAGCATTGGCAATTGCATACTGCGACCGAATCATTTCACAAACAGGCCAATATTCGGACAAACACTGACCGGTTGCTGTCAGGCTGCCAGAATGATCGTGTATCAATCGCGTCCCGAAACCGTGCGATCGTTTATTCCTTAGATTTTTTTACCCGCTCCGGCTTCACCAAATATAAGAAATGATCATGCGCACCCGCATAACCTACTATTTTTTATTCCTTTTATTTCTGCTCTTAGTCAGTTTGAGCACATCCGCAAACACGACCGGAACTGCGCACGACAATCAAGGCATCGGCGCACTGGGGCGTATCGAACCACGCTCGCGGGTTATTAAAGTCTCTCATAATGCCGGGCCTGAAGGCGCCAGAGTCGAACAGCTTTTTTATACCGAAGGCGATCGCGTCAAATCGGGTGATACCTTGGCGATTCTTTCGGATCATGACAAAAAAAATGCTGAAGTGGAAACAGCGGCAACACGCATTAACGTATTAAAAGCACAACGGAATACCGAACAAATCGCGCTCAATTTCAATCGGAAAGAGTATCTTCGCTATCAATCACTCAAACAGGATTCCATGGCCAGCATCTCGCTCGCGGATGCAAAACATCTGGCATTTGCGCAATCCGAAGCAAATCTCAAACGTTTGTCCGCTGAAATAGCACACGCCGAATCCGAACGCCTTGTCTCAGTCGAAGCATTAAAAAATACACGTATTCATGCGCCGATTGCAGGTACGATTTTAAAAATCCTGACCCGGCCCGGAGAACGCATCAAAGACGGCGGGCTTTTGGAAATGGCTGACCTGACACAGCTTGATGTCGTGGCGGAGGTCTATGAATCCGACATCGATCAGGTCAGCGTGGGGCACAAGGCTTACATCAGCGCGCAAGGATTCAACCAGGTTTATAACGCCGAGGTCAGGGAACTGGGATACCTGGTCAGAAAAAACGATCTCAATGACACCGACCCGCTGACGGACAGGGATAACCGGATTATCGAAGTACGTCTGACGCTCGATCCGGCAGCCGTCAATGGACTGCAACATCAGATCTTTCGCCAGGTGCATGTGCGGATAGCACCATGAACATCATTGCCTGGTGGTATTTTCCGGCGCGACTGGCCTGGCGGCAGTTAGTCCATGACCGAACCAAATTGATGGCCGCCATTGCCGGTGTTTTATTTGCCTGCGTTCTGGTCTTCATGCAATTGGGTTTCAAAGACTCGCTTTACGCCAGCGCGGTTTCCGCGCCGACAAAATTAAGTGGCGACTTATTCCTGATGCATAAGCAAAGTGAAGCCATGTGGCGCCCGGTTAGTTTCAAGCGCAGTGAACTCATACGCACACTCGGGCACCCCGCGGTCGCCGAGGTTTCTTCGTTGTATCTGGGGTTAGCACCGTTTAAAAATATAGAAACACAGGTCAAACGCACGCTGATGGTCTACGGCTTTGATCCGGATGCTGAATTATTCGATGTGGATACCATTAAAGATAAACGGCGGGCACTACAGCTTAAGGATACGGTCATGTTCGACGAATTCTCCCGCCCTGAATTCGGACCGATACGCCAGCTGCTCGAAGCCGGTCGCACGGAAACAGAAATCAATGATTATAAGGTCCAGGTCATCGGTCTTTTCCGTCTGGGCGTGTCATTTGCCGCAGACGGCAATGTAGTGACCAGCGATTTAAATTTCATGCGTATTTTCCCGTCCAGAAATCTGGGCGACATTGACATGGGCGTCATCAAACTGCACCCTGGCGCATCAGTTCAGCAGGTAAAAATCGATCTTGAGAAACGGCTCAACGCATTCGTCAATATTTTCACCTTTGCGGAATTGCAGGAATATGAAAAACGTTACTGGGCCAATACAGCGCCGATCGGATTTATTTTTGGTTTTGGTACGGTGATGGGGTTGGTTGTCGGACTGGTAATTGTCTATCAGATTCTGTTTACCGATATCGTCAATCATCGCTACGAATTCGCCACCTTGAAAGCCATGGGTTATAAACAAAGCTACTTTGTCCGCCTGGTATTTGCAACGGCGTTCTTTCTGGCTATCCTGGGCTTCATTCCAGGTCTTATCCTTTCAATCAGCCTGTACCATATGGCTGAGTCTCAAATGTTCATGCCGATGCCCATGACCTTCGGCAAAGCCGCAAATATTTTCTTCTTCATTCTGTCGATGTGCTTTATCGCCGGGCTCCTGGCAATCCGCAAATTAAAAGATGCCAATCCTGCGGATATGTTCTGATGTCCATCGTAATCGACATACGCAATCTGAATTTCAGCTTTAATCATGAGGCGCAGTCACTGCCTGTGCTGAAAAACGTAACCATTACGATACATAAAGGTGAAATCGTGATCATGACCGGACCTTCCGGCTCCGGGAAAACGACCTTTTTAACCATTGTCGGCGGCTTGCGCCAGGCATTTGACGGCAGTGTCATGGTTCTCGATCAGCAGTTAATCAATAGCAACGAACAGACTAAAATCAACATCCGCCAGCAAACAGGCTACATTTTTCAGCAGCATAATCTGCTCAAGTCACTGACCGCACGGCAAAATGTCAGTATGACGCTGGAAATGCGCAACACGATGTCCGAAAAAGAAAGACGCCAGCGCGCTACCGAAATGCTGCAAGCCGTTGGACTGGGTGACCGGCTGGATCATAAACCAGACCAGCTCTCCGGCGGACAGCGCCAACGCGTTTCAATTGCCAGGGCGTTGGTTGGACATCCTAAAATCGTGCTCGCCGATGAACCGACCGCATCACTGGACAAACAAAGCGGACAGGAAGCCGTCATTATCCTCAAACGTCTGGCGAAAGAATCCGGCGCCAGTATCCTGCTCGTCACCCATGATTATCGTATTCTGGATATCGCTGACCGCGTTGTGGAGCTGGAGGATGGCGTCATTCGGAATACTTGAATCAGCAACAGTCGCAATCAAGGAATACCTTATCAAATGAAATTCCACATACTTGCTGTAGGCAACAAACTCCCCGCCTGGGTAAACGATGCTTTTGCCGAATATGCAAAGCGTTTTTCTCAGGAAATTCCCCTGCAATTAATTGAGATCAAGCCTGAAAAACGTGCGGGTAACAAAAATAAAGAACAAATCCTGAATGCTGAATATCAGCGCATCAAAACTTCGATACCTGCCGGATGCCGCGTTATCGTTCTTGATGCACTCGGAATACAGTATACGACCGCTCAATTGGCCGATGTTATCGAAAAATGGATGCAGGAAGGCCGTGATACCGTTTTTGTTATCGGCAGCGCCGATGGCCTACATGAGTCAATCAAATCGTCAGCACATTCTGCACTTTCACTATCCAAGCTGACTTTTCCTCACGGACTTGCACGGGTAATATTGGCCGAACAGCTATACCGGGCCGTATCTTTGATCAGGAATCACCCTTATCATCGCATATAATACCTGATTCACAATTTCCAGATTATTAACAGCATGGCAATTTCAGATAATCAGATCTATCTCGCTTCACGCAGTTTACGACGACGTGAATTACTCAAGCAGATTGGCGTAAAATACAATATCCTCCTGATGAGAGAAACACTGAATCGCCCTGCTGACATTGACGAGACGCCTTTGCCCGAGGAATCTCCCAACGACTATATTTACCGTATCATCCATACAAAAGCCGAAGCCAGCTGGATTAGATTGTCTCAACGCAAATTGCCTTTATTACCTATTCTGGTCGCGGATACCATCGTCACACTGGATGGCCGTATTCTGGGAAAACCTAAGAATAAAGCGCACGCTGTGGAAATACTCAGTTCACTATCGGGTCGTTCACATCAGGTACTCACCGCGATAGCGGTCGTCTATAAAAACGAAATACAAATGAAACTATCCACCACGACAGTACGATTCCGCGAGATAACGCAGCAGGAAATACAAAGCTGCATCGAATATGACAAGGTCTATGATAAAGCGGGCGCCTACGCTATTCAGGGTCTGGCGGCAGCTTTTATCGTTGAGATCTGCGGCAGCTATAGCGGCGTAAAAGGACTCCCTTTATATGAAACATCTCAATTATTGGAAGAAACGGGCATAAAAATTTTCAGATAGCCGTTCATATTCGTATTAATCGAACCCATTCATCTATCTTTCTGCCCGCGCTGTTATGGACAATGAAATCCTTATCAACATCACTCCCCAGGAAACCCGTCTCGCCATATTGGAGCAGGGGGTTACTCAGGAGTTACATATTGAACGTGCCAGTTGCTGCGGCATTGTCGGCAATATTTATAATGGTCGTGTCAGTCGTGTACTGCCTGGCATGCAATCCGCTTTTATTGATATCGGTCTGGAGCGCGCCGCTTTTTTGCACGTCGCTGATATCTGGGAATCAAACCACAATGGCGAATCCAATCAACCGATCGAGAAATTGCTATACGAAGGCAATAATATTCTGGTGCAGGTGATTAAAGACGCAATCGGCATGAAAGGTGCGCGCTTATCCACACAAATCAGCCTGGCAGGCAGAATGCTTGTTTACCTGCCTCAGGAATCCCATATTGGCATATCGCAGCGCATAGAAGATGATGAAGAACGGGGATTATTACGGCAAAAACTACAACACGTCCTCCCCGAAAATGAAACCGGCGGTTACATCATTCGGACAATGGCGGAATCAGCCGAGGAAAATGATTTACAGGCCGATATCGAATATCTGCACAAGCTTTGGCACAATATCCATGAATTAGCATCTACCGTGGCAGCCCCGGCGCTGCTGTATCAGGATCTTGATCTCAGTCACCGGGCTTTACGTGATTTTGCGACCGAAGATACCACACGTATTCAGGTTGATTCGCGGGAAAACCACCAGCGTCTCATGACATTCGCTACAAGCTATATGCCTAACATGGCGCACCGAATCGCTTTATACACTGGCGAACGTCCTTTATTCGACCTCTACGGTGTAGAAGATGAAATCCAGAAATCACTTTCGAAACGTGTCAATTTAAAATCAGGTGGATATCTGATTATTGATCAGACCGAAGCATTGACGACCATGGATGTTAACACCGGCGGATTTATTGGCGTGCGCAATTTTGATGATACGATTTTCAAAACAAATCTTGAAGCCGCTCAGGTCATCGCGCGTCAATTGCGTTTGCGCAATATTGGCGGAATCATCATTATTGATTTTATTGACATGGATTCTGAAGAGCACAGAAACGCGGTTCTGAAAGAATTTAAAAAAGCGCTGTCGAAGGATAGAACCCGCATGACTGTCAATGGATTTTCTGCGCTCGGTCTCGTTGAAATGACACGTAAGCGTATGCGGGAAAGTCTTGCACACATTTTGTGTGAATCATGCCCGACTTGCGGCGGACGCGGTGAAATCAGAACCGCGCAAACAATTTGCTATGAGATATTGCGCGAGTTATTGCGCGAATCACGGCAGTTTAATGCCAATGAATTTCGAATTCTTGCATCTCAGCAGGTTATTGATTTATTTCTTGATGAAGAATCCCAGAGCCTCGCACAGCTTGGCGATTTTATCGCCAAGCCTATCAGACTTCAAGTTGAAGAATCCTACACACAGGAACAATACGATGTCATTATCATGTAAAACATCAACGGTTAATGATCATCCTTTTCCCGGTCAAAGAAATTAAAAACCGAGGCTTGCTAGAAGATCATCCACCTGATCCTGACTGCTGACCGTATCAGGATTTTTTTCAGGATTAGTTACCGGCCCATTCATCAGGCATGAACGATCAACAGGTTGCGTCTGTCTTTTTTCACAGGGAACATTGGCAAGTAAGAGCTGCAACAGATCACGCTCTAGACTTTGAACCACAGTCGTAATTTTCTTGATCACCTGCCCTGTCAGATCCTGAAAATCCTGCGCCATCATAATTTCAATCAGTTGAGCATTTGTTGCATCAGCCCGCTCGGGTACTTTATCAATATAACTTAGTGTTTCTATAAGCAATAATTTAAATTTCTCAGTATTGGGCTGCATTCTTTGTTCTTCGAGTGCATTCTTCCATTTTTCAGATAATTGCATGGCTTCAGATGAAAGCTGCTCCTGTATGGGCATCGCAATTTCAGTAGCATTCAAAGTACGATCAGCCGCTTGTTCTGTTTTCATGGCAACATAAGAAAGCTTATCCTGCACTTCCGGCACTTCGGCCGCGAGTGACTCCAGTCGTTTATCACACCCGAGTTCTATAAGACTATTGTGCAAATTGCGGGTTAATTGCCCGACTTGATCGAGAATATTCTTCTCTGCACCGGATTCATGCTCAGCCATCTCCCCAGACAATACCAGTTTTTCACGTATATCAACAACGTCCGAAACATCTTCAACAACTTTGATGAGTACTGCCTCAGGAATATTTTCAATATCGGCGTATTCCTGTTTAGCGGCATCCATCAATTTCTCAGCTGATTTTTTTTCAACAGCCCCCTGGAAATCAAACTCCTGCACAGATCCAGTGTGCTGTGTTTTCATTTCTTTGTGAATCAGTGAATCAGTATTCATATTTTTCTCGCTGTTGGTTATAAATTAAGCGCAATTTACACTTGATACTATGCTGATGCCTTACTTTCCATATTCTGGAAAATTTTATTTAATTTTTCATTCAGTGTTGCTGCTGTAAAAGGCTTTACGATATAACCACTGGCACCTGCCTGAGCTGCTGCAATGATATTTTCCTTTTTAGCTTCAGCGGTTATCATTAATACCGGTATCTTGCATAATCTTCCATCAGCCCGGACAGACTGCAACATCGCGAGACCGTCCATATTCGGCATATTCCAATCGGATACCACAAAATCGTAGTTGCCATCCTGTAATTTGCGCAGTGCCACAGCACCATCTTCCGCTTCATCTATATTAAGAAAGCCCAATTCTTTTAATAAATTGCGAACGATTCTACGCATGGTCGAGAAATCATCAACAACCAAGAATTTTAAATTTTTATCCGGCATTATTTTCTCCAATTAAATTCGGTCAAAATAAATACAAAAGATCAACGACTCATTAGATCGATATGGATTGCACCTATTTATGTGCATAACGGCGAATAATTGAAAAAATTTAAGAAAGTTGTGCTACTGGATTGAATTACTGAATGTATTAAATGAATTGCAGAACTGAAAAATGCAAAATATTTAAGAGTCGATGATTAAAATCAGATGTATTGATGTAGGAAATACTGCAATACAAACAATCTGTTTAAAGATGACATCAAAAAGGGAGCGTGGTCTTTGGATCGTCAATAGTGCTGATACCGTGCACTGCCTGGATATAATCGGTATCCTCACGTAATTTGGTCATAGCGGTAAAATTTCTCTTACCGCGCATGTGCGCGAGTCGCGCCAGACTTGCAGCTGAAATATCCCAGCGCAGCGTATTCAGCAACGCATCCGCAGCTTGAGTATCGTTACACGCCAGAATCATATCGCAACCGGCTTCAAGTGCTGCGGTTGCACGCTCGGTAATCGATTTAAAATGCGCTGCACCTTGCATGCTTAAGTCATCACTGAAGATACAGCCCTCAAATTGGAGTTTTTTTCTCAAGACATCCTGCATCCAGATCTGCGAAAAACCAGCCGGATATTGATCAACTTCAGGATAGATAACATGCGCAACCATGATACCGTTCAATCCGAAGTTGATCATACGTCGAAACGGCACCATGTCTTCCATCTCAATGTCGATATACCGTCTCTGATCGATAGATTTTTCCAGATGTGAATCCGCCTGGATATAGCCATGCCCCGGGAAATGTTTGCCGACAGCCTGCATGCCGCCCGCTTTAAGCCCCAGCATGAGGTGATGCGCCAGATCGGCAATGATCTGTGGATTACGATGAAATGCGCGATCACCAATGACGTGACTCTGCCCGTAATCGATATCAAGCACAGGCGCAAAACTCAGATCAACGCCGCTGACCAGTAATTCTGTCGCCATTACAAAACCAACCTGTTTCGAAAGCTGGTGCGCACGTACTTTATGTTTATCCCATATTCTGCCGAGTTCACGCATGGTCGGTAGTTTCGTGAAGTCTTCCTTGAAACGTTGTACACGACCGCCTTCATGATCAACAGCGATTAACAAAGGCGGTGTACGCAGTGCATGAATTTCGGCCGTTAAGGCCGTCAGTTGTTTGCGTGAGGAAAAATTGCGGGAAAATAGAATCACACCACCAGTTAACGGATGCGTTAATCGCTTTTTATCATCATCCATCAGCGCCGTTCCGGCGATATCGAGCATGAGTGGCCCGAGCGACATGGCTATTTCTCTAAAACGACAAATGCACAGGCAAGGCTCATTTCATCGCTGATGGATAGATAATGATTGACGATACCTTTTTTGCTGATCAAACGATCCAGCTCCGGGTGAAACTGAAAATAAGGTTTTCCCAATGCATCGTGCGTAATGGTAATGAAATCCAGACTGACCGGATGGCGCAATCCGGTTCCTATCGCTTTTGACAGTGCTTCCTTGGCGGCAAAACGCCCAGCCAGAAATAAAACGGGTTTGCTGCTGTTTTGATATTCTTCCCATTCAGAATCAGTCAGAATACGGCGCGCAAATTTGCTGCCATAGCGCTCTAACGAGCGCGCGATCCGGGATGGATCAACCAGATCGGTACCGATGCCATAAATCATAATCGCACCTCTGACATAAGCGCTTTCATTTCTCTGACAGCCTTATCCATACCCACGAAGATTGCACGGGCAACAATCGCATGCCCAATATTCAATTCCGAAATACCCGGAATCGCTGCGATTGCCTGCACGTTCCGGTAATGCAAACCATGCCCGGCATTCACTTTAAGGTTACGTTTAAGGCCATACGCAACCCCTGTTTTTATTTTATTGAGCTCATTATCCCGTGCAGTATCGGTTCCCGCATCGGCAAAACTGCCCGTATGAAGTTCAATCACCGGCGCGCCGGCTTCCGCAGCGGCATCAATCTGTTCCGGGTCAGCGTTAATGAATAATGACACGCGAATACCGGATTCAGACAATTGGCGGCATGCGGTTTGAACTTGATCGAAATGTCTGACGACATCCAGCCCGCCCTCTGTTGTCAGCTCTTCACGCCGCTCAGGTACCAGGCAGATATCATGCGGTTTAATATGCAAAGCGATGGTAATCATCTCTGAAGTCACCGCGCTTTCAAGGTTCATACGGGTTGTCAACAATTCGCGCAGCACCTCAACATCCCGATCCTGAATATGGCGACGGTCTTCTCTCAAATGCAATGTGATCGCGTCGGCACCGGAGGATTCGGCGATCAAGGCTGCTTCAATCGGACTCGGATAATCGGTGCCACGCGCCTGCCTGAGCGTCGCCACATGGTCGATATTAACACCCAGCTCTATCATGATTTCGCTCCTGTACGAACAGTTCAGTCCGATTTTTACTTATCATTTTCCACAACTCGAGCATCCTGCTTCGATATGACTGATCACGTGTTTTAATCATTCATGTTCAAGTTGCCGCAGAACATTGGCATTATCTGCCCAACCGCTTCTCACCTTAACCCAGATTTGCAAATAAACTTTTTTGCCAAAAACTCTCTCCATATCCTGACGCGCCTGACTGCCAATCAATTTAAGTTTCTCGCCGCCTTTGCCTATGATAATTGCTTTCTGACCGGGTTTGTCAATAAGTATAGTGACATGAATCTCATACAGTTTCTTCGTTTCAATGAATTTCTCAGTAACAACGCTCACTGAATATGGAATCTCATCGCCCATGAGACGGAATAACTTTTCCCGCACAAATTCAGCTGCGAGGAATCGCTCGTTTTTGTCTGTGATTTCATCAACATCGTACACGGGAGGATTTTCAGGCAGGAATGGCCGTATCGTTTCGATCAATTCGGACAATTGTGCTTGATTACTCGCGCTTACCGGAATAAGCGCCGCAAAATCAAATTTTTTCGCCATTGCATCCAGAAAAGGCAATAGCCTGTTTTTATCCCGTAAACGATCTATTTTGTTAACGACCAGCACCACCGGAACAGATTGAGATACGAGATTCAACACTTGCTGATCTCTTTCATCAAAATGATCGGCCTCTATTACAAACAACACAAGATCCACATCATTAATGCATTGCGATACGACGCGATTCATTGCCGCATTCATGCGGCTTTTATACTGAGTCTGGAAACCCGGCGTATCGACAAAAATAAATTGCGAAGACTGATCTGTCAAAACACCGTTGATACTATGCCGTGTTGTTTGCGCTTTTCTGGACGTAATACTGATTTTTTGCTGGATGAGATTATTCAACAGCGTGGATTTCCCCACATTTGGCCGCCCGACAATTGCTACATAACCGGTGCGAAAATGACTTTTGGCTAACATAGTATTAACCCGGCTATCTCAATACTGGAATGCATAAATCCGACCAAACAGTGTTTCAATTATTTTCCGCATTTGCCCGCTCATAAGCCAGTTTTGCAGCTGCCTGCTCTGCGCTGCGACGACTGGTTCCTTCACCCAGCGTACGGATATTGAACAGGGAAATAAAACACTCAACCTTAAATTTTTGCTGATGCGCTTTTCCTGTCGTCGTAACAACCGTATATTCCGGCAAATCCAATTTCTGCCCTTGCAGCAATTCCTGGAGCAGGGTTTTAGGATCCTTTCCATGCGTTACATGATCTATTGTCATAAGGATGGGCCTATAAAGCCGGTTGATGACGTCTTCCGCGCTTGAGAAACTGCTGTCTACATAAATTGCGCCAAACACAGCTTCCAGTGCATCTGCCAGGATTGATGGGCGCTGTTCGCCACCGCTCTTCAACTCACCCTCTCCAAGCCTGATCAATTGATCCATACCCAAACTTAACGCAAGATCGGACAAGGCTTTCTGATTGACCATACTTGCCCGGAAACGCGACAGGCGCCCTTCAGGCATCTCGGGATATTGTTTAAAAAACAATCCAGCAATGGCGCAATTTAAAACACTGTCCCCCAGGAATTCGAGGCGCTCGTTATGTTTTGTGTTATAACTGCGATGTGTCAAAGCTTCCTGCAACAATTCAGGCCGAGAAAATCTGTAACCAATCTGATTACAAAACGTTTCGATCAACTTTTCCCGGTCTGTCTGCATACCTAACTGGTTTTTTTAGTCACTCGTGGTATCAAAATTGAATTTAAGCGCAATATTAGACACGAGCGGAACTTCGACAGCATAAGCCACGCTCAGCACTAATTTTCCCTTATCTTTAATTATCTTAAGATCTTTTGCTGAAATAACCGTAATGTTATCCACTTGAGCACGCTTTGCGAAAACAAATCTGATCTGACTTGCATTCGCATTCTGCAAGCTGTCATCACCCGCTACCGCTACTAAATTCTTCTTTATCGTCGCGTTATCGATATAGACCGGGACAACTTTCATACCGAGTATAGCAACCAGCACCAGGATAATGGACCCTAACAACATTCCGGTAAGCGTTAGTCCGCGCTGCTTATATCGCAATATATTATTCCAATGCATGCCCTTTCTCTCGAGAAAAATTATTCGCAATAATTCGATTATTGTATAGACTGACCTACACGATTAAAGTCGGCAAAATTCCACCAGATCATGAATGCTTTTCCGACAATATTTTCTTCAGGCACAAATCCCCAGTAACGGCTATCGCTACTACTGTCCCTGTTATCACCCAAAGTAAAATAATGATCAGGCGGTACCGTGCAGGTGAAGCCGGTGCGACTGTACTTACAGTTTTCACGATAGGGAAATGCACGCACACTCGAATACTGCAATCCACCCACTTCCTGGTTCACTAAAATGGAATGATTCGTTTCCCCCAGGAATTCCGCATATTCTTCGGAATAGATATAACCTATTCCGGATTCGACATATTTATAATCACCGATGTATTCCAGCTTCACAAGTTCATCGTTAATTAATAACTGCTTATTATGGTATGTCACGATATCACCCGGCACGCCCACAACACGCTTAATATAATCAATCGAAGGATCTTCAGGATATCGGAATACCAGAACATCACCGGCTTTAGGGCTGTTTATTTCAATAACCCGCTTATTAATCACCGGTAACCGGATACCGTAAGTATACTTATTGACAAGAATAAAATCCCCGACGATCAATGTTGGAATCATCGATCCTGAAGGGATTTTAAAGGGTTCAATCACAAATGAGCGCAAACAGAAAACGATTAAGATGATGGGAAAAAAACTTTTTGGATATTCAATCCACCAGGGCTCTTCCTCATCGGCTTCACGCTTGTGCCGCAAGATAAAATAATCAACCGCCCAGATAATACCCGTAATGACTAATAAGCTAAATAAGATCAGAGGAAAATTCATAGTTTCACCTTTATGAATCTATCTAAACAACCTCGCACATGAATGCATCTGCGGTGAAATTTCAGATTCATATTGTTTACATTTAATTTTTTTATTTGTTGTCAACCTGTAATATCGCCAGAAACGCTTCCTGTGGAATCTCCACGTTGCCAACACGTTTCATTCTTTTCTTGCCTGCCTTTTGCTTTTCCAGTAATTTACGCTTACGTGTAATATCACCACCATAACATTTCGCCAGTACATTCTTCCTTAATGCTTTGACCGTTTCTCTGGCGATAACATGCGCACCGATCGCAGCCTGCACAGCAATGTCAAACATCTGACGCGGAATTAACTGCCGCATTCTCTGCACCAATTCACGCCCCCGATACTGGCTGCTGGCCCGATGCACAATCAAAGACAGCGCATCGACCCGATCCCCATTGATTAAAATATCGATCTTGACCAGATCCGAGGCCCGGAACTCCAGGAACTCATAATCTAATGATGCATATCCTCTGCTCGTTGACTTCAATCGGTCAAAGAAATCCATAACCACTTCATTAAGCGGCATCTGATAAGTCAACATGACCTGTCGGCCCATATACTGCATATTTTTCTGTATACCGCGTTTGCTGACACACAAGGTAATCACCGCGCCGACATATTCTTCAGGAACCAGTATTGTGGTTGTGATAATCGGTTCCCGAATTTCCGCGATTTTTGATAAATCCGGAATTTTGGAGGGGTTATCAATCTCAATCACAGACTCGTCGCGCAGAAGAACCTGATAAACAACAGTCGGTGCAGTTGTTATCAGATCCATATCATATTCGCGCTCAAGTCGTTCCTGAACAATATCCATATGCAATAATCCCAGGAAACCGCAGCGAAAACCAAAACCCAGCGCCTGCGAGGTTTCCGGCTCAAAATGCAGTGAGGAATCATTGAGTCTTAATTTTTCCAACGCTGAGCGCAATGCATCATATTGGTTGGATTCAACGGGATACAGCCCGGCGAAAACCTGTGGCTTGATCTCCTTAAAACCCTGCAATGGTTTGTCCGCAGGTCTATTGGCAAGTGTCACCGTATCGCCAACCTTGGCAGCATCGAGTTCTTTGATCCCCGATATCACATAACCGACTTCACCGGCGCTCAGTGCATCGCGCTGCAACGATTTGGGAACAAACACCCCGACTTGCTCGCACAACTGCATGGCATTACTTGCCATCAGCAGCATTTTGTCCCCCGATTTAAGCTTACCTTCCATCACACGCACCAGGATAACGACACCCACATAATTGTCAAACCATGAATCTATGATGAGTGCTTTCAAGGGTGCATCGGGATCGCCCGTAGGCGCCGGAATACGTGTAACAACGGCTTCCAGTAACTCTTCAACACCGAAGCCGGTTTTCGCACTGACATGTATCGCATCACGTGCACTTATACCGATGACATCTTCGATATTCTCAATCGCTCTTTGAGGATCAGCCGCCGGCAGATCCATTTTATTGAGCACCGGGACAACTTCTACGCCCTGTTCAATCGCGGTATAACAATTTGCCACAGTTTGCGCTTCCACACCCTGCGATGCATCAACAACAAGCAATGCGCCTTCACATGCGGCAAGCGAACGCGATACTTCATAAGAAAAATCAACATGTCCTGGAGTATCAATGAGATTCAGCAAATAGGTGCTGCCATCTTTAGCCTTATACTGTAAGGCTACCGTTTGCGCTTTGATGGTAATGCCTCTCTCACGCTCCAGATCCATTGAATCCAGAACCTGGTCTTCCATTTCACGTTCGGCCAGTCCGCCGCAAAACTGAATCACTCTATCTGCGAGCGTAGATTTTCCATGATCTATGTGCGCGATAATTGAAAAATTACGGATATGCAGCATCGGGTTCTTTTAAAGATGAATTCAACGGTGGTAATTAGGGACTATTAAAATCCTGAAACTCTCAGATATTAATAGATATCGAAATAGCAGCGAGATAACCAGCAACATCTGTCTCAAGAGGCAGCATTCTAACGAATTTTTGCAAGATAATCATCCAGCGCTTGAAGATTCAGAAAATGATGGCAAATCTCTGTCTGATCCGGCAACGACACGAGAACCGGAATCTTATCATTTAAACGGGCCGCCAGCGTTAAATCGGTGTCAATATCAACAACTTCAAAATCAAATGCTATCTGCTTTTGTCGTTGCTGCAAACCATCTATCATCTGTTGGCATAGATGGCATTCATTACGGCCATATACTCTCAGCTTACCCGCCTTTCCATCTTGGGTCATAGCGCTGATATCAATCAACGTTTTCCAGCTTCATCGTCACAAACGTCGTCAGATCACCCCGTTTGACCAATAGCGCAATATTGCGGCCTTTATCTATTTTGCTGAGTAATTGGTTAAATTGCTCAACATTTTTGATATCCTTACTATTGAATCCAACGATGATATCCCCTCTCCGAATACCGGCCTGACTGGCAATCCCGGGTTGCACCGTTTCAACCATAATACCGTATTCGACATCGAGCTGCTTTTTCATTTGATTACTCAGCTCACCTAATACAAGCCCCAGACGATTCGAAGTGTCCGGTTTTTTACTCTGCTTTCTCTGATTATTTCGATCTGTATCTTCAGAGGGTATTTCGCCCACTTTGACTTTTACATTCTGAATCGAACCATCACGCCAGACTTTAACGATAACATTTGAGTCAGGAACCGTATTACCCACAATACGCGGCAGATCGGATGACGTCTCCACCTCCTGACCGTTAAAAGCAGTGATCACATCTCGCGGCCTTATGCCCGCCGCATCTGCAGGCCCACCTTTTTCAACCGAAACAACAAGCGCGCCGCGTAAATCAGAGATACCAAACGAATCTGCCAGTTCCTTGGTCACCTCCTGGATCATGACGCCTATTCGGCCACGCCGTACAGCACCTGAAGTTTTGAGTTGATTGGCGATATCAATCGCAACATTGATCGGTATCGCGAATGACAATCCCATAAAACCGCCTGTACGGCTGTATATTTGTGAGTTTATGCCAACCACTTCACCATTCATGTTGAACAACGGCCCCCCGGAATTACCCGGATTGATTGCCACATCGGTCTGTATAAATGGAACATAGTTTTCCTGCGCCAGAGAACGTCCTTTAGCACTCACAATCCCTGCTGTAACACTATTTTCAAAACCAAAAGGTGAGCCAATCGCAACAACCCATTCGCCTACTCTTAATTCGTCCGGATCACCTGTATTCACTTTTGGCAAACCTTCAGCATCAATTTTTATCAAGGCGATATCGGTTTTTCTGTCGGTACCGATCACTTCTCCGACAAATTCACGCTTATCGTTCAATTTTACTGTAATTTCTTCAGCCGATTCAACAACATGCGCATTTGTCAAAACATACCCATCCGCACTGATGATAAAACCGGACCCCATCGATCTGGGCTCCGCTTTTCTGGGTGCAGAAAAGGGCTGCATATGACGGCGAAAAAATTCATAAAACGGTGAATCTTCCGGGATATTCTGAAACTCAGGAAAAAGTTGCGACATGGCATCGCGTTGCGTCTGCATTGTACTGATGTTGACGACTGCTGCACCATATTTTTCGACCAACCCGGTGAAATCGGGCAACTCTTTTGTTTGTGCAGACACCGTTACAGAAATCATAAGCACCAGGATTAGAACAAAGTAACGTAACATTTCCTTTTTTTGCAGACCCATCATGATTAACATCTTTTAGCGTAAATAAATAATTTTTAATATCTAATTGATCACTCCAGGGAGACAATTAATGCCAGCACTTTTTCTCCCGCTCAAGTTAGAGTGATTTTTAAAATTGAAGAAAGAACAATATACAGCACTATATAACAGGATTGATCAAATTCTTATGATCATTGAAGCGTGTGATTCTACATCCATTGCTATGGTTGCAGATACACAGCATCGCCAATCTGCTTAATCGTATTCAGTGGTACTTCGCCGACAGCAGTGATTTTTTTGTCTTCCAGTTCCCGAACATAAATATTAACGGCGCCCCGGCTTGAATAAAAACCAGGAAGCAGCGATGACGTTTCTTTATCTATGGACTCGACAAAAACCGACACTGAAGCTAATTCATCAGATAAAACAACATGATCAACAAGAATGGATTTTCCAACCAGATTACGCTTCATTTCAGTGACTTTTCTAAAACCGGCAGGCAATTCGCTGAGATACCAGCTCAACTCGCCATCACCCAAAACAAACGTCAAAAGTTTTATCGTTTTCCAGTCATCAGAAATTCCAATTGAATCAATACTCAATAAATGCTCATCGACCGCTTGACCAATTTCCACTTGAGCAAATGCAAACTGCTCAATGACTGTATTCTTATCAATAACTGCTACTTTAAGCAACAAGCCACTATCGATATCAATCCAGAATTTATAGCCATAACGCAGATTGTCTTTCGGAACAAGTCTGATCAGCTGACTTTCAAGTCCGGCAATACGTTCTACTTTGCCTTTCTCATAAGTGTAATGTTCATAAATTCTTTCTGTCGGTTGCGGCAACAAATCCGGGAAAAACTTTCTAAACCATCGTTCTTCCATGTAGATCTTTTTACTATCCGGCAAATAACACTTCATCGCATCATTGTTGCGATAAACAATCCTTGCCAAACCATCCAGAACTTCTATCCGTTCATGTTCACCCGATTGATCAACCTTATGAATAATCCGCGAAGTTTCCATATAGCTATCTGCATAATAGATAAAGACCCCCTGAAAATTATGCTGGCGCGGTGCTGATGAAATTTTTTTTAACCACTCGAAACCATCTTCAGCATCGCCAGCATGATTCTCCGCATATGCAGCCGGAATTGCGCATAAAGCCACAAGAAAAATAACAGAAAGGAAAGGGTTTCTCATCTGCCATAATTGTCCGTAGCGTCATTTACGGGATACATGTTATAGACAGGATGCCGGATGAGTGTCGGTCCAGGTGATAATTCTTTGTGGAAATTGTGAAAATATAAATATGTGGTTATATCGCTATTGGGAATATAGGGATACTGGTTTCCGGTTGGCGAATGCAGCACATTCATGGGGGCATGCGACAGATCCGCTCCGGTCTGCATCCGGGATTGCTCGGCCACAATAATCGGATGCGATGGCTGATGTACATTCTGCATCACCAGCCATGTCGATATCATCGCAAACAGAGAAGCTGCTGTTGCAAATGCAAAAACCTTGATTTTTGAACTTCCGGATTTGTTTTTTTCACTGAATGCATGTGACTGGTATGCTGGGTTGGGTGATTTTCTTAGCGATGCTGGAATTAGAAGTGTTGGTTCCGAGGCAAGTCGCTTATTCACTCGCTCGGTAACATTTGTTGTCAGATTAGATGACTGTCTCAGCGTATCGCCAATCAGATGATAGACTTCCCAATCACGATACAACAGATCTTCCCGCTTTAATGCTGCAATTGTTTTTTCTGCATCCTGATTACCTAGTTCACCATCCATCAATTCGGATACTTTATTTTTCACGCTACCACCTCTTGTCTTTACTGGTACCCAATAATGGGCGTAATTCCTCTGAAATCGCTTCCCGTGCTCGAAAAATACGGGAGCGTACAGTACCTATGGGACACTCCATTATTTTTGCTATTTCATCATAGCTCAGACCTTCAATTTCTCTTAAAACGATTGCTGTACGCAGTTCTTCAGGCAAATGCTCCAAAGTTTGGTTCACTGTCTGGGCGATCTGCTTGCTCATCAACTCACTTTCAGGTGTATCCATCTCCCGCAATACACCACCATCCTCAAAATTCTCGGCATCTTCCGTATCAATACCTTGCAGTGTCGATGCTTTCCGGCCTTGCGAAACCAGATAATTTTTTGCGGTATTAATACCGATGCGATACAGCCAGGTATAAAAAGCACTGTCTCCGCGAAATGCAGGTAATGCTCTGTAGGCCTTGATAAAGGCTTCCTGAGTAACATCCTCAACTTCTGCCGGATCACGTACAAACTGCGACAGCAGGCGTGTCAGCTTGCGCTGATATTTTATGACCAACAAATTAAATGCATCTTTGTCGCCATTCTGCACGCGTTCCACCAATTGCTGATCGACTTCCCGATCACTCATATCACCTGATCCCTGAATATTCTAAATGATAAAAATGCTACTCTTCCAGCTTTATTTCGAGCCTGATTAATCAAGTATACCTATTCAGAGCGATCACGAAAACCGATACGATCAAACCAAAAAGACAACAAAAAAGATCAATAAGTTCATTTACCAGCCATTTTCATTCCGACACGATCATTTTGCCTTATCCGTAAGTTTTCATATTGATTAAATGCTTACAATGGCGCTCGATGCCGTTCAGATAATGCGCCGATTCCGTTACTGCATTCCCAATTAAAAGCCCAGCAATAACCCGTTATCCGGGTTAAAATATTTAGATGACTTCTGCATATCAACCCACTGACATTATCCGGCCTGAAATACTTGAACTGAAGGCCTATCATGTACCGCCAGCCACCGGTATGATCAAGCTGGATGCCATGGAAAACCCATACACTTTGCCGAAAAACCTGCAAAGTGAAATTGCCCGGCTTGCGGTACAAGCACCCATTAATCGTTACCCTGACCCGAACGCAACCGAATTAAAATCGGCACTGCGGCAGGCGCTTGGCATACCGGAGTCCATGTCGATCATGCTCGGCAATGGTTCGGATGAAATCATTCAAATCATCGCAATGGCTGCTGCAAAACCCGGCGCTGTTCTGTTAAGTGTAGAGCCCGCATTTGTCATGTTTCGCATGATCGCGACGTTTGCCAATATGCGTTATGTCGGTGTACCGTTAAAAACGGATTTTTCACTCGATGCCGATGCCATGCTCCAGGCCATCGAGCAGTATAAACCGGCGGTCATATTTCTGGCCTACCCCAATAACCCCACAGGCAATCTGTTCGACAAAGATGTGCTTATGCAGATCATCCAGGCCACACCGGGTATTGTCATCATTGACGAAGCCTATCATGCTTTTGCAGACGCCAGTGTAATCGATCAACTGGAACAGTACCCCAATTTGTTGCTCATGCGAACGCTGTCGAAGCTGGGACTCGCAGGTTTACGCTTAGGATTGATCGCCGGCCGCCCAGTCTGGCTCAATGAATTTGAAAAAATACGCCTGCCTTACAATGTCAGCGTACTGACACAACATATCACGCAAATAGCACTTCGTCATATTGATGTTTTACTGAAACAAGCCAAACAGATCAAAGCGGAGCGCGCGCGAATGCATGCACAGCTGGCTGCGATGAATGCGCTTGAAGTCTTTCCATCCGATGCCAACTTCATTCTTTTCCGTGTCAACAATGCAACACGGATATTTCAGATGCTTAAAGAAAAAGGTATTTTAATTAAAAACCTTGATAGTGCGCATGCCTTGTTGGATAATTGCTTACGTGTTACCGTGGGTACATCTGAAGAAAATACACAATTTATTGCAACATTACAAAATCTGTTGGACGAAAAACGCTAAAATTCATTGATAGCATTGATATTGATTTAAAACCTTAACAGTAACTTTAACAGCACCCACCTTAACGACACGTCCTTCTCAGCTTTATGCGTCAAGCCCAGATCACACGTAACACCCTGGAAACCCAGATCACAGTCAACCTAAATCTGGATGGCAAGGGAAAAGCCGTTCAGAACACCGGCGTCCCCTTTCTCGAACACATGCTTGACCAAATCGCACGCCACGGCATGCTGGATTTTGAAATCAAGGCGAAAGGCGACTTGCATATCGATGCACATCATACCGTTGAAGATATCGGCATCACACTCGGCCAGGCATTTGCCAAAGCCGTTGGCGACAAAAAAGGCATACGCCGTTATGGCCATGCCTACGTACCACTCGACGAAGCATTATCACGTGTGGTAATCGATTTATCCGGACGCCCCGGACTGGTCATGAATGTCGAATTTACACGCGCCCGTATCGGCGACTTTGACGTCGACCTCATCCATGAATTCTTCCAGGGATTCGTCAACCATGCACTGGTTACTCTGCACATCGACAATCTGGCTGGAGAAAACGCACATCATCAGGCTGAGACCATATTCAAAGCGTTTGGACGCGCATTGCGCATGGCGCTTGAAATCGATTCAGTCGCGGCAGACATGATCCCTTCCACTAAAGGCACGCTATAAGCAAACATTGTTTCTTACCAAACGCGTATGACTGATATTGCAATCATTGATTACGGAATGGGAAACCTGCGTTCCGTACATAAAGCACTTGAACATGTCGCGCCTGAGGCGTCTGTTGTGGTAACCAGCGACCCTTCAGTTGTCGACAAGGCAGCGCGCGTTGTTGTGCCCGGCCAGGGCGCTATGCCGAACTGCATGCATGAGCTCAAAACACGCGGACTGCAGGATGCAGTCATACAATCAGCAAAAAGTAAGCCCTTTCTGGGGATCTGCATCGGATTGCAGATGCTTTTTGAAGAAAGCGAAGAAGGCCATGTTCCAGGACTCAATCTCCTCCCGGGTAAAGTCAGGCATTTCCCTGCCGAAGCCATGAGCACACCCGAAGGACAGAAACTCAAAGTACCACATATGGGCTGGAATCAGGTTTATCAGACGATAGATCATCCCCTGTGGCGGGGAATCGACAAAGACGCGCGCTTTTATTTCGTACACAGCTACTATGTCGAAACACCCGATAAGCATTATGTTGCCGCACAGAGCAAATACCCCTTCGCGTTTACCTGCGCGATTGCAAAAAACAATATTTTCGCGGTACAGTTCCACCCTGAAAAAAGTCATACCGCAGGATTAACACTTTTGCGCAACTTCTCAGAATGGTCACCCGACACCTGAATTCAGTCAAGGGAAATATTTTTCCATTAAAATAAAGACAGAATAGACTAAAGCATAAACAACAGTTTTTAACCCAATTATCAATCTCAATTAGGCTATGCTGATTATTCCTGCAATAGATATCAAAGCTGGACACTGTGTCCGTTTGAAACAGGGCGTTATGGAAGATGCAACGGTTTTCTCGGAAAATCCGGGTGAAATGGCAACGCGTTGGCTTCAACAAGGCGCGCGGCGTCTGCATCTGGTGGATCTCAACGGTGCGTTTGCCGGCAAACCGAAAAATAAAACCGCGATCCGCGAAATCGTACAGGCGATCAATCATGAAATTCCCATCCAGCTGGGTGGCGGTATTCGTGACCTGGATACGATCGAGGGTTATCTCGACGAAGGCGTATCCTACGTTATCATCGGTACCGCCGCTGTCAAAATACCCGGTTTTCTGCATGACGCCTGCAACGCATTTCCGGGTCAGATTTTGGTCGGATTGGACGCCAAAGAAGGCAAAGTCGCCGTCGATGGCTGGTCCAAGGTAACCGGCCACGATGTCGTTGATCTGGCAATAAAATTTGAAGATTACGGCGTCGAAGCCATTATTTACACCGATATCGGGCGCGACGGCATGCTGTCGGGGATCAACATCAAAGCCACCGTGGAACTGGCCAGAAAACTCTCCATACCGGTCATCGCCAGCGGCGGCATCACGAATCTCGATGACGTCAAAATTCTGTGCGAGAACGAACCGGAAGGCATTATGGGCGCAATAACCGGCCGCGCCATTTACGAAGGCACGCTGAATTTCAAAGAAGCACAGGCATTGGCCGACAAGCTGCACGATGAAAGCGGGATCTGATGACCCTCTCGCCAATACCTTCTTCATAACGGGCCTTTAATAATCAATGAGCCTTGCCAAACGTATTATTCCCTGTCTGGATGTCACCAACGGACGTGTCGTTAAAGGTGTCAATTTTGTTGAACTGCGCGATGCAGGTGATCCGGTGGAAATTGCACGCCGGTATAACGATCAGGGTGCTGATGAACTCACCTTTCTGGACATTACCGCCAGTTCGGATAACCGCGACCTGATTCTGCAGATTATCGAAGATGTCGCCTCTCAGGTTTTTATCCCGCTCACCGTCGGCGGTGGCGTCAGACAGGTTGAAGACGTGCGTAGACTGCTGAATGCCGGTGCGGATAAGGTCAGCATCAACACATCCGCTGTACTCAATCCGCAACTTGTCGCCGATGCTTCCGGTCATTATGGCGCGCAATGCATTGTCGTCGCCATCGACGCCAAACGGGTCGAATCACCGGACGACAAGCCGCGTTGGGAAGTTTTTACGCACGGCGGCCGTAAATCGACCGGACTCGAAGTGATCGGCTGGGCAAAAAAAATGCAGGAACTTGGCGCGGGCGAAATTCTATTGACCAGCATGGACAGAGACGGCACCAAAAACGGCTTTGACATACCACTCACACGCGCCGTCTCCGATGCCGTCGACATTCCCGTCATCGCCAGTGGCGGCGTCGGCAATCTGGATCACCTCGTCGACGGCATTCTGCAAGGACATGCTGACGCCGTACTGGCCGCGAGCAT
The DNA here is from genome assembly GCA_964464365.1 of uncultured Nitrosomonas sp. Taxonomy (GTDB): domain Bacteria; phylum Pseudomonadota; class Gammaproteobacteria; order Burkholderiales; family Nitrosomonadaceae; genus Nitrosomonas. The sequence continues at coordinate 35,126 of CAYXFV010000019.1, forward strand.
TTTCCATTATGGCGAGTACACCATCCAACAAGCCAAGCAGCGCATGGCAGAACATGGCATCGAAGTCCGTTTGTAGTGCTAGAATACAATTTCTTATCATTTTACAACCCTGAATACGATGGCCACGACATGGCTGCATGAAATTAACTGGTCTGATGACGGACTGATTCCTGCCATTGCTCAGGAAGCCGGCAGCGGCAAAATCCTGATGGTCGCCTGGATGAATCCCGAGGCGCTCCGACTCACAGCTGAAAGCGGTGAAGCCGTCTACTGGTCGCGATCGCGCAAAAAACTCTGGCACAAGGGCGAAGAATCAGGACATACACAAAAAGTTAAAGAAATCCGTATGGATTGCGATGGCGATGTGGTATTGCTGACTGTAGAACAAATCGGTGGTATCGCCTGTCATACCGGGCGACACAATTGCTTCTTCAGAAAACTGGAAAACGATCAATGGACCATCACCGCCCCTGTTCTTAAAAATCCGGATACCATTTACAAAAAATGACGTCACCAACCATTCTGCACCGTCTGGCCGAAACGATTGAAACACGCAAACAGGCGGATGTCGGCAGCTCTTATGTCGCAAAATTGCTGCAGAGCGGACAGGACAAAATTCTCAAAAAAATTGCCGAAGAATCCGCCGAAACCATCATGGCATCGAAAGACGGCGATGCCCAGCATGTGGTACGCGAAACCGCAGACCTCTGGTTTCACTGCTTGGTATTGCTGTCATACCATGGCTTATCGCTTGACGATGTACTCCAGGAACTGGAAAAGCGTGAGGGCCTTTCGGGCATTACCGAGAAAGCCTCGCGCAACATGAAAAAAACAGGATGAACACCTATGGAAAACTGTATTTTCTGTAAAATTGTGCGCGGTGAAATCCCGGCCCAGAAAATTTATGAAGATGATGATGTCATCGCGTTCAACGATATCAATCCGGCCGCGCCGGTACATTTCCTGATTATCCCCAGAATACACATTGCATCACTGATCGACTGCGAGGAAACGCATCAGACGCTATTGGGAAAAATGCTATTATTAGCCCCAGGAATTGCGAAAGAACAAGGCTGTACGGATGGTTTCCGTACCATTATCAATACAGGCCGGGTCGGTGGACAGGAAGTTTTCCATCTGCACGTGCATGTTATCGGCGGAAAATATCGTCTGCCTGGAATGATTCATAAAACACAGGAATAGTATCTGAACCCGCATGGCAGGCTGACAACAACACGCCGGCGGTTAGCCTGTTATCAATTACTGTAAAAACCAAAGCCGCCGAAACACGCTGTATTCAGCAGGCTGTTTAACCTACAGTAATATTCTCGCATTAATATCAGGTTATACTTGAATCTGTTTCAGATCAACAGGAGAACGTAATGGGTACATTTAGTATTTGGCACTGGCTGGTTGTATTAGTCATTGTTGTTTTAGTCTTCGGTACTAAAAAACTGCGTAATCTCGGCGGTGACCTTGGCAGCGCCATTAAAGGATTCAAAGACGGCATGAAAGATGCCAATGCCAGTACCGACAGCAACGCAACGCAATCGCCCGGAACCGGCAACCTGGCATTTGAAGAAGAAATCAAAAACACCGCAGCAACGGCTAACACCTTCAAAGAAGGCATGCAATCACAGGAAACAACGTCTGCCGCTGCATCAACACCCCATAAGCAAACGACCATCACCGTAGAAGCCACGCCTGTAGAAGAAGATACACACAAAAACAACAGCGGCGCTTTCACGGACAAGGCGGCGCAGGAAAACTCACAAACGAAAACATAACAACCGTCCACGGATAACACAGCGCCATGTTCGATATCAGTTTCTTTGAAATCATGGTCATAGCGATCGTTGCATTGATCGTCATCGGCCCGGAACGGCTGCCGCAGGTAGCGCGCACGCTGGGTCATCTGATAAGTCGATGCCGGCAGTTGGTCTACAGCATCAAAACCGACATCCACAACGAACTCCGTATGGAAGAACTGAAAAACATGCACAACACGATGCAGGAAACCGTGCATTCCATCGAAAACGCCGTGCGCGAGGAAATCAAGGAAATAAAATCGGCAACGCAGCCGGATTCGCACGGTACACCGGACACACTGGGTACTGCTGCCGACAATGCCCAGCAGTTGACCGATGCATCTGAAAAATCAGCCGCCGTGGAAGCTGACCAGCCCAAATCACCCGGTAACGATCAGACGCCTTCCCGATGATTCCTGAAAATACCGGCCTGTAACAATTGAAACAGTTGATGTATTCACGCTTTACCGCTTTCTCCATACGCATACTTATGTCCACCCAGGCATCATGATCGAAGGATCGCTGTTATCACATCTATTGGAGCTGCGCATACGCCTGATCCGCATCATCAGCGGCCTGATGATCGGTTTTATTCCCTGCGCATTCTATGCACGTGAGCTTTACACCATCCTGGCGCAACCGCTGCTGGAAAAACTGCCCCAGGGCGGGCAGATGATTGCGACCGATGTCGCAACGCCCTTTTTCGTGCCGATGAAAGTCGCCCTGATGCTCGCATTCGTCATCACCTTGCCGCATACGCTTTATCAGGCTTGGGCATTTGTCGCCCCCGGTCTCTATGCGCATGAAAAACGCCTGGCGCTACCGCTGGTGTTCGGCAGCAGCCTGCTGTTCTTTTCCGGCATGCTTTTCGCCTATTTCGCCGCGCTGCCGCTGGTGTTCGAATTCATTACCTATTTCGCGCCGGAAGGTGTCGCGGTTATGACCGACATCAACAAGTACCTGAATTTCGTGTTATCGATGTTCATGGCATTCGGCATGACTTTCGAAGTACCCGTTATCGTCATCATTCTGGTCAGAGCCAATCTCATCAGCATTGAAAAACTCCGTGAAATCCGTCCTTATGTCATCGTCGGCGCATTCGTCATCGCCGCCATCGTCACCCCGCCGGACGTGGTTTCGCAATTCATGCTGGCCGTACCGTTATGCCTGCTCTACGAAGTCGGCATCATCATTGCGAATGCAACGCTCAAAAAAACCGCAAAAGAAAACACAAAAACCAAATCCGCTGAATCCGGCGCTAAAGCAATAACTGAAAACGACGAATCGAACAAATAATAACCGCACAGTGACGCTACCACGTCCCGGCAGTTGTCCGATCAGGATACCAATTGCGTTATATGGTCTTTATCGCCTAAAAAGTGTATTTTGCACATACTATGAAGGAGGCGATATCAATTTTACTGACATGCTATTATTGAATTCAAATGAGAGGAATGAAGTCAAATGCCTGTTGTTACAGTTCGAAATTTACCTGAAGAAATACATCGCGCGCTCAAACTACGAGCCGCTCAGCATGGACGCAGCACAGAAGCCGAGATCCGAAAAATCCTGGAAGAAGCGGTGCGCCCTGAAAAGCGAGTCAAAATCGGCTCAGAACTTGCAGCCTTTGGGCAGCAACTTGAGGGAGTTAATCTCGACGATACCCGGGATAAGACGCCGGCAGAACCCGCTGTGTTCGAATGATCATCCTGGATACAAATGTCATTTCCGAACCAATGAAACCGAACAGCAATCCGGCAGTAATTGCCTGGCTTGATCGGCAGTTGGCTGAGACACTTTATCTGACGGCAACGAGTTTTTCCGAATTATTGGTTGGAATTGAAATCCTGCCGGATAGTAAACGTAAACAGGAATTGAGTACTGCATTGAAAGAACTCATCATAAAGCTTTTCGGCCCACGTATCTTGCCATTCGATCAGCAAGCCGCCATAGCATACGCACCTTTGATCGGTCGTGCCAAACTTAATGGTCGATCCATCTCAGTAGCCGATGGACAGATCGCTGCAATCGCAAACGTTCATGGGTTTACTATAGCAACACGGGACATCGCGCCTTTTGTAGCCGCCGGGGTACCCGTAATCAATCCATGGGAGCAATAATTCAAAGTCAGTCGCTTATTTTTCCTTTAACAGGTTGTTGAAAAATGTGATCGAGGCAGCCGATGCAAGGCAAAAACAGGCGAGAAAGCGGAGTTTATGCCCGATAAATGAGCATTTTGAGCCTGTTTTTAACGCCGCAGCGGCAACGCAGATCGTTTTCCAACGCCTGTTAAATATCCTAAACGCTATTGCGCATGCAAACACACGTTGCGATCATTCTGACGCAACAACGGATTTCATGTTGACTGCGATTGATAAGAAGACAATCAGCCTCCCTTTTTGCAGGCTATTCCGTGAAACCAAAACCTGTTTCCGGGTTCAAAACAGAACGTTTGTGACGTTATCAGCAATAGCAGAACAACATACTCACACGATCACAAGGACTATTCCATGTCATTCAGTAACGATAAAGCAAACCCTGTTCCTGCTGCCTTGATCAGCATGGTTATTTTTTGCGTCAGCCAACATGTCGCCGCACAATCCGGCGATATACACGTTCAGAATGAATCGCCGCAGCAACAAACACGTTCCACATCATCACTGCCACCCAGACCCGGTATTAAACCCGGCCCGCACATGCCGGTCAGAACCATACAACGAACCGGCACAGCCATTATCGGCGCAAGAAACAGCATCAGCATCAAAAGTACCGATGCAGGCATCATTCACCCACCCGCAGCACCAGCCGCGCCGTTATCACCATTACCGCAGCCGGGATCCAATTGCATGAACTGCGGCGTCATCGATTTCATCAATATTGCGCAAGGCAATACCATCAACGCCATGGCCAGCGGTATCATCGCCGGAACTATCGCACGAAAAATTGGCGAACATGGCGCACATCCGCATATCGATCACACACCCGGCAGACACGCTCATCAGGGACAGCATCAGCAGCATTATCACGTCGGCGTCACCATGCAGGACGGCAGCCGGCAGATTATTATGGTACCGGATATTACCGGCCTGCATCGCGGCGACATGATTCAACTCAAGGACGGCGTTCTGACGCCTGAATACGGCGGCTATTAAACGACTTCGGAAAGCAAATACTTTGAATCTGCCGCAGCCCTGTATACAATCCCCGCCTCACCGAACCATAGATTCCAGCAGCGTCAGTGTTTCGTCGGCAGTACCTATGCGCGTTATACCTTGGCCAAAAGACAGAAGAGAATGAATGTATTATTGAAAAACCTGACCGCATTTTGTGACAGTCATCCTGCCGACTCCGCCCTTGTAGCTGATGACCGCGACGATAGCCATTGCTTCTCCCTGACGTGGTTGGCTCCTGGCGGGGCCAATGACGGCGATTCTGGAGCCTAACGTACTGCTAACCGGCTGCCAACGAAGCGCAGCGTAGTTGGCAGTCCGAGTCGATGCGATGGTTAGGATGGTTGGGAAGTGCGGCTTGCCAGCCATTTCTTGAAGGACGCTTGACTTTCACCCGACGGTTTTCCGGCTAAGAGCCCCTCTACGCTGATGTCTTCGTCGAGGTCTTCCCAATGTATCCCATACCCTTTTCCAATCAGACGCCAATTATCTTGCTCTGGTTGAGATGCATAAGTTAATCGGGGATACCATGCCAGCGGAACAGAAATCGTTCGCCCATCGCTCAGGTCGACACTCAAAGTATCCTCTGTAACCGTGACGCTTTCTGCTGCCGGAACTTCAATTTCAATCGTGGAAGTATGCATTCCAAGCCTCTCTCAACTGTAGTTGATACTCGCCGACAAGTTTCTGAATACGGATAATTTCATTTCGAGAAAAACCACCACTGCTTTGCAATCGTACCGCGTCAAGCCAAAACTTGGCAACCTTGTCTTCTCGTTCGACATGAACGTGTGGAGGTTCATCCCGATCACCGGCGAAAAAGAAGAAGCGGTAAGGTCCAATTCGTAAAACAGTTGGCATTTCCTATCCAGATTAAAGTATTGCCAAATGTGCCGGCAGGATAAACCTATCCACATCATGCGTCGGAACCCATCCATGGTTCCGACTTACGCGGGTTGGCCTACTTCAAGAGTGGCGGAATATTCAGGACTAACCTGCGCCCCATCCAGAAATACTTTTACGGCATAGCGGTTATCAAGGACGGTCTCACGAACCTCAAACGTATTTCCTTCGTGCTCAAAACTACGACTCATGTGTGCTTCTCCTTGTAAAGCCTAACGCTCGCAACACCGGTTAATTTGGAGCGAAGCGTAAAATTAATCCGCGTGCTTGCGTTTGTTAGCACTTAATGTCGCGGTCCTTTATTATGTTTTATTCTGCGATCTCTCAGGGTATCCGTATTGTTCTGCAAGTACGCTCGCTTTCGTGCATGGCCTACATAATGACTCGACACCTCTGTGCTTCCCGTTTTGAGATTTATCACTTCATATTTGCCGGTGTGATTATCGAGTGAACTAACAATAACGTCGCCTGTTTTTGTAGTAAACAACTTAACGTCATGCTTGTGGAGAAGCTCTCGGATTTCTGGTTTTGGATGATCGAATTGGTTTCCATAATTCGATGTTGCGATTGCCAATGTTGGCTTTACTTCTCTTAAGAAGGCAGAGGTAGTGAATCCATTATCCGCACCATGATGAGCCATAATCATTACGTCAACTTCTGAGTTGATTGTTCGCGCTCTTCTTAGATAAGACGATATCTGTGTTGATTCAACATCGCCTAAGCTCAACACATTAAAACTACCGCTCCGAAACTGCTTTACCGTCGAGTTGTTGTTTGCATTCTCAGAATCAATTTCTTTCGGCCAATACATAATGTCGTTGTAGCCATAGTTTGATGCACTTTCAAGACTTTTTATGTAGTCTGGAGTAACAGCCACTATCGTTGCATTCGCTCGGTTCCGTTTATAGCTTTTTATTATATTTAAACTCTCCTTCCCACACTCTGTATGCGGTAGATAACCAGGATGCTGAATCTTTATTGGTTTGAATTCATCGATAATTTTCTCGAGCTGTTTAGGTGAGCAGTGATCTTGATCCCACGAAGTTATATGCAGGGTGGTTATATGGTCAAACCCACAAATTTTCAGCTCTTGTTTGATGCTGTCCTCGTTTCCATCACAATACCTGCCTTCGATTAGGACAAAACTATTACCGCTAGCATAAGAAAAAGACGACCCTGCCGAGTCCAGTTGATATGCTCGAAATCTCGTTTTAACTGATTTAATACTCATTATTTAGCAGCTTCCTTTTCTTTATGAAGCGCCACTCTTTTTGTGATGTATTGTGTTTGCTTCCGATATGCCAAACCAAACAAAACTAAAATCGCCACAAGAAGCACATAGTGTTCATATTTTTCAAATATTGGAAAATTAGCAATCAACGCAGTCCAAACCCCTGTACAGATGAGACAGAAAATGAGAGCGATAACGCTTCTGTAGGCATTGCTTGTCCCCAGCAATTGTTCGATAAATTTGTCGGCTTTAGATGCAGCTACGTAATCACCGTAATCGGAGTATGTGACAAATCTAGATTTCTTCATAATCGGTTCGACAACAATAGAACTAACCCTTGAGATCACCATTCCGCAAAAGTAATAAAGAAAAACCGCTACAACAAGATCATCTTGTATTAAGGGCAATCCGAAAAATATTTTGGCTAAAAAACAGTAGATTACACCCGGAAAAAGGTTCGTAAAGATATTATATGCCGTGAGCTTATCAAAAATTTTATCCATTCTTTGGCTTTCCACCTTAGGCTAGATTTTGAGTGCTAACGAGGATGTAGAAAAACTCTTTTTTCAGCCTGCCTGATGATGTATCCAGGC